>JAWOBH010000125.1:0-7919 GCA_046498125.1 Prochlorococcaceae cyanobacterium
GCGCCGCAGCGAGGGACAGCGCATCACCCATCCGGATCCGGCGGTGTTCGAGGCCTACGGGTTCGTGAGCGAGGAGCCGCCCGTGCGCCAGCTCACCCTGCTCAGTTCCGACGACGAGCCCTCACCCTGAGCTCCCGGCGCTGATCGCCAGGCGCCAGGCTCAGCGGCTGCGCACGTAGCCCACCACCCACACCACCACGAACGCCAGCGACGACAGGCCCAGGTAGAGCAGCACGGAGGTCTGCAGGGTGGCGATGTCGAGGCCGAAGGGCAGATTGGCGGCCGCGTCGCCGGCCGTGCTCAGAGCCAGCAGCGGTGCCAGCAGCGGCGAGGATGGTGCTGGCGGCAGCGGCGGCCCAGGCATCTGCGGTGTGGCGCAATCGGCCTTCTCTAGCAGGCTGTGACGGGACTGCGGGAGGATCGCGGCCTCCGAATCGCCGCCCGTGATGTCTGCCCTCTTTCCCCGCACCCTGATGCTGCTGGGCAGCGGAGAACTGGGCAAGGAGGTGGCGATCGCCGCCCAGCGGCTGGGCTGCCGGGTGATCGCCGTGGATCGCTACCCGGGCGCCCCGGCCATGCAGGTGGCGGACGCGGCGGAGGTGATCGCCATGACCGACGCCGACGCCCTCAGGGCGGTGGTGCGGCGACACCGGCCGGATCTGCTGATCCCCGAGATCGAGGCCCTGGCGGTGGACGCCCTGGCGGAGCTGGAGGCCGAGGGCATCACCGTGATTCCCACCGCCCGGGCCACGGCGGTGACCATGAACCGCGATCGCATCCGCGATCTGGCCGCCACGGAGCTGGGGCTGCGCACCGCCCGCTTCGCCTATGCCGGCAGCGCCGCGGAGCTGGCGACCGCGGCCGCACCCCTGGGCTGGCCGGTGGTGGTGAAACCAGTGATGAGCTCCTCGGGCAAGGGCCAGAGCGTGGTGCGGGGACCTGAGGGGATCGCCGCCGCCTGGGAGGCGGCGATGGCCGGGGCCCGCGGGGCGGGGGCACGGGTGATCGTGGAGGAATTTCTGCGCTTCGAGCTGGAGATCACCCTGCTCACCGTGAAGCAGTGGCAGGGGCCCACCCTGTTCTGCCCACCGATCGGCCACATCCAGGAGCGCGGCGACTACCAGTGCAGCTGGCAGCCGGCCGCCCTCGGTGCCGCCCAGCTGGCCCGGGCCCAGGCCATGGCCCGGGCCGTCACCGACAACCTGGGTGGAGCGGGCCTGTTCGGGGTCGAGTTCTTCCTCTGCGCAACTCCCGGGGGCCGGGAGGGGGGGGACCGGCAAGGGGCGGGAGACGTGGTGTTCTCCGAGCTCTCGCCGCGCCCCCACGACACGGGCCTGGTGACGCTGGTGGGTCAGAACCTGAGCGAGTTCGAGCTGCACCTGCGGGCGGTGCTGGGGCTGCCGATTCCCCGCATCGAGAGCCTCGGGCCCGCCGCCAGCCGAGTGATCCTGGCCGAGCGGGCGAGCGAGGGGGTGGCGTTCGCGGGGGTGGCCGAGGCCCTGCGCGAGCCGGACACCCAGGTGCTGCTGTTCGGCAAGCCCGACGCCAGGCCCCACCGGCGCCTGGGCGTGGCCCTGGCGCGCGGCGGCAGCGAGGCCGAAGCCCGCCGCCGCGCCGATGACGCCGCGGGCCAGATCCAGGTAGTGGCCACCTGACCCCTGGCCCGGCGGACCGTTGCCCCTTAACGTGCGCCCACCGGGAGTGGGCATGGGCCAGCAGCAGCCAAAACGAGCTCCCTCCGGCACCCGCGCCAAGGGTCGCCGCGTCACCCTGGTGCCGTTCGCCATGGGCCTGGCCCTGGGCTATGGCCTCTCCGGTCCCCTTCCCGGTCTGGTGACTGGGGCAGTGGCGGCGCTCAAGGGTGGCTCCCACTACCTGTCGGAAAGCATCAGCCCCCTGGCCGGCAAGTCGATCCTGGTGATGGGGATCGACAAGGTGGGCGACAACACCGATGTGATCTTCACGGTGGAGATCAAGGATGGCAGCACCCGGGTGACCCAGGTGCCGCGCGACACCTACGTGGAATCCGAGCACTACGGGGTGCTCAAGGCCAATGCCCTCTACGCCTTCGGCGGCATGGACGGCGCCAGGCGCGAACTCAGCGGCCTGCTGGGGGAGCCCATCCAGCGCTACCTGCTGGTGAATCTTCGGGCCGTGCGTCGCGTGGCCGACGCCCTCGGTGGCGTGGAGGTGGATGTCCCCAAGCGTCTCTACTACGTGGACACCGCCCAGGGCCTCTACATCGACCTCTACCCGGGGCCCCAGTTGCTGAGGGGCGAGGAGCTGGAAGGATTCCTGCGCTTCCGCAACGACCCCGAAGGCGACCTGGGCCGGATGGAGCGCCAGCGGCTGGTGCTCGATGAAGTGTTCAGCAAGCTGGCGCAGCCGGCCATGCTCACCCGGCTGCCGGAACTGCTGAGGATCGCCGGTGAAGACATCCAGACCGACCTCACCGCCCTGGAATTCGGCCAGCTGCTCTCGGCCATGGCCAGCACCGACCTGATCGCCGACCAGATGCCGGGCCGTCTGTACTGGTACAACGACCTCAGCTTCTGGATGCCCGACAGCAACCCCGATTACGGCCGCACCCCCGAGCAGATCGCGGCTGACGAGGCTGGCGGCTGGGAGCCGGAGAGCTGGGAGCCGGACAGCTGGGACGCTGAGCACTGGGACACAGAGGCCCCTTGGCCCAGGGAGCGCGGCCTCGAAGCCCAGAGCCAGCCCGCCTACCGGCTCTACTGATCAACCGCTACGGATCAGCACCGTCACGGCGCCCCTCGCCATCACGGCGTAGAAAACGGTGGTGATCCAGTCCCTCCAGCAGGCCCCAGGCCTCGGTACGGGTGGCAAAGAACACCCGGCGGTGCCCGCGCAGCCCATCGAGGGACGGGTCGTGGTCACGGGGCACCACCCCCAGGGACAGCCCGCGCAGCAGATCCCCATCCCCCTGCTGGCTGGCCTCCACCAGCAGGGCGTGGAGCGGCAAGCGCCAGCGCAGGGCCAGATAGCGCAGGGCCTCCACCTTGGACGCCGCCAGCGGCAGCACATCCAGGAACCAGTGATGGAAGAGGTGTGGGCGGGCCATCAGGGCGCGGCTGCGTAGGGTCTGGCGCACCAGGGGCAGCACGCCCTGGTCGGCTTCGCTGAGCACGTAGCTCACCTTGAAGGGCCCCTGCTCCGGCTCGCTCTGGCGACGCAGGCGCGGCTCCAGTGCCGCCATCGCCGCCTCCACGCCGGCCCTGTCCCATCCCCGGGCGATGTGGTCCTGCCAGCGGCGGTCCAACCCCTCACCGGCCTCGCCGCCGTAGTGAATCTCCGTGCCGCCATCGCTGATCCACACGCGGGGGCGGGGCAGGTGCAGGGCGCTGTAGGCCAGCCGGGCCGGATCGAAACCGCGGCTGGACACCACGGCGATGCCCAGCTGGGGATCAGCGGCCAGGCGCCGGCGCAACTCCACCAGGCTGGATTCGTCGGCGGCCGCCAGGCCCGCGTCGAGATCCAGCGCCAGCAGCCGCTGCGGCGCCGGGGGGAACGCCGGTTCACCGCAGGGTTCCGCCGGGCTGCCCGCGGACGGACGCACCACCGCCTGCTGAAACCAGAGGGCAGCCGTCTGTCCGGCCTGCCGGGTGGCGGGCACGGCCTCGGCCAGGTAGTGGCTGACGTGGGCATCCCAGCTGTAGAACCGGCGCACGCCGTCGATGCCGTTGTCGCGCCAGTGGCGCCAGCGCTCGCGCTGGGCCAGGGCATCCTCCATGGAGGTCTGCAGGGCGTCGAGATCGGAGACGTCCACCAGCAGACCATTGCGACAGCGACCCACGATCTCCCGTGGTCCGCCGTCATCGGTGGCCACCACCGGCAGGCCACAGGCGGCCGCCTCCAGCAGGGTGAGGCCGAAGGGCTCGGTGAGCGCCGGGTTCACAAACACGCCGCCGAGCCGTGCCGCCCAGCGGTAGATCTCCGGAATCTGGCTGCGCTGATGCTGCTTCGGGTAGGCGATCTGGCCGTAGAGATCAAAGCGATCCACCAGCTCGAACACCTGCTGGAACACCTCACGCTGCTGGCGGTCGAGCTGGCGGGGATCATGGCGGCAGCCCAGCACCAGCACCAGGTTGTGCGCCCGCCGCAGGTGTTCGGAGCGGCCGAACACCTCCACCAGGGCGGGAATGTTCTTGCGGCGGTCGGCCCGACTGATGGCCAGCACCGGCGGCAGGGAGGGATCGCGCAGAAACGGGGCCATCAGCTGCTCCACCGCCGGCTGCCGCTCCCCGGCCCGGGGGGGGAAGAACTGGAGGTTGTCGACGCCAGGGGGAATCACCCGGGCCCGCTCGGCCCGGAAGCGGCCATAGCGGGCGTATTGCTGCTCAGATTCCTGGCGCGTGCTGGTCACCACCAACTGGGCATGGGCCAGGGCCAGTTCCTCGGCGTCGATGCGCTGCGCCATGGCGTACTGGGCGTCGATCTGGCCGGCGTCCAGGCCGGCGGCCAGCAGACGCCGGCGCTTTTCGCGGCCGAGGGAATGGCCGGTGAACACCAGCGGGATCCCCAGCCGGCGCTGCAGCAGGGCGCCCACATAGCCGGCGTCGGCGTAGTGGGCATGGATCCAGTCAGGACGCCTGGGCTGGGCCAGCAACCGCTCGGCGAGCAGATCGGCCAGCTCATCGAGATGGGGCCAGAGCAGCTCCTTGCGCAGGTAGCGGGGCGGCCCGAAGGGCAGGCGCAGGATGGTGGCGCCGGGAACGATCAGCTCCTCGGCCCAGGCGTAGTCATCCGACACGCGCCGGTCGCGGATCAGCCGGGTGACCACCTCCACCCGCTCCACCTCCGCTCGGGCCGCCAGGGCCCGGGCCAGTTCCAGCACGTAGGTGGTCTGGCCGCCGGTGTCCGGATCCCGGCCCAGCTCCAGATCCCGGGACCGCAACAGCCCGTGCAGATGGAGATGGAGGATGCTGTGACCGACCTGGGCAGAGCTGTCCATGGGCGGGGGCCGAAGCCATGGGCGGGGGCCCCGATGGCGGCCGGATCAAGGCGAGTCGGCTTTGTCCTAGCCCGAAAAGGGCACCGTGTCCTGTTCAGCAGTTGCCGAACAGGGCGGTCTCGAGCTCGCTGAAGCAGCGGTAGGTGTCGTCGCAGTCGAGGCCGCTGACGGCGATCGCCACGGTCTGGCGCAGGGGGTGGCAGTTCACCGTCAGCGACACCGGCAGGTCTCGGTGATCAACGTGATAGGTGGCACTGCGGCCACCGTCGCCGTAATGGGTATCAGGATCCCGGCTGAAGCCCTGCTCGCGGCTGAGCTGGGTGATGCCATTCAGGGAAGCCGTCAGGTCAGCGCTGGTGTGGATGGCGGCGGTGTGCACGTAGGGCCCGGGATCCACGGCGGCCACGGGCTCGAACATCAGCAGATCGGCCAGCCGACGCAGCCGGCTCAGGAGTCCCCTGGCCGGGCTGACGGCAGCTGCTGTACTGGGCGGCCCAGACGGAGCCAGCGGCGGCCGCTCCTGGGGCTGCGGGGACAAGGGAGCTGGGGACCGCAGCGCGACTGGGCGCACTGGAGAACCGGTGGGCATCGGGAGCTGAAGGCGGGCGGAGCCGTGACGACGTCCTGCCCAGAGCTTAGGTGGCCACACCAGGGGTGGAGTGCTCATGCTGAGCACCACACCAGAGCTGGGCCTGAGACCTCAGGCCGCCTGGGAAACGGGCGGGTGCTGCGCCAGCACCTGGGCCAGGTAGCGCCCGGTGTGGCTGGTGGGATGGGCCGCCACTTCCTCGGGGGTGCCGCACACCACAATCTCGCCCCCCCGGTCACCGCCCTCCGGCCCCAGGTCGATGATCCAGTCGGCGCAGCGGATCACGTCGAGGTTGTGCTCGATCACCAGGATCGAGTTGCCCTTGTCCACCAGCCGCTGCATCACGTCCATGAGCTTGTGCACGTCATAGAAGCTCAGGCCGGTGGTGGGCTCATCGATCAGATAGAGCGTCTTGCCGGTGGCCCGGCGTGAGAGTTCGGTGGCCAGCTTCACCCGCTGGGCCTCGCCGCCGGAGAGGGTGGGGGCGGGCTGGCCGAGCTTGATGTAGCCCAGGCCCACGTCCACCAGGGTGCGCAGCCGGTCGGCGGCCTGGGGGATGGCGGCAAACACCTCGCAGGCCTGCTCCACCGTCATCTCCAGCACGTCGGCGATGGTGTGGCCCCTGTAGGTCACCTGCAGGGTTTCGCGGTTGTAGCGGGCGCCCTTGCAGACGTCGCACTGCACGTAGACATCGGGCAGGAAGTTCATCTCGATCACGTTCACGCCCTGGCCGCTGCAGGCCTCGCAGCGCCCGCCCTTGACGTTGAAGCTGAACTGGCCCACCTGGTAGCCGCGGGCCTTGGCCTCCACCGTGGCGGCGAACACCTGGCGGATGGGATCGAAGGCGCCGGTGTAGGTGGCGGGGTTGGAGCGGGGGGTGCGGCCGATCGGGCTCTGGTCGATCACGATCACCTTGTCGATCGCCTGGATGCCGCGCAGCTCGCGCACCCCGGCCGGGAACGGCACTTTGTGGCCGAGCTGGTGCTCCAGGGCGGGGTGCAGCAGCTCGTTCACCAGGGTGCTCTTGCCGCTGCCACTCACCCCGGTCACGCTCACCAGCCGGCCGAGGGGAAACTCCACATCGAAGCCGGCCAGGTTGTTGCGCTCGCAGCCCAGCAGACTGAGCTTGCGGGAACCGGCCGAGCGCCGCTCGGCCGGGGTGGGGATGGCCCGGCGGCCGCTGAGGTAGGCGCCGGTGAGGGAATCGGGTGCGTTGAGCAAGTTGTCGAGGCTGCCTTCGGCCACGATGTGGCCGCCGTGAACGCCCGCCCCAGGACCGATGTCCACCAGGTGATCGGCGGCGCGGATCGTGTCCTCGTCGTGCTCCACCACGATCAGGGTGTTGCCCAGATCGCGCAGCTTCAGCAGGGTGCCCAGGAGCCGGTCGTTGTCGCGCTGGTGCAGACCGATGCTGGGCTCATCGAGCACGTAGAGCACGCCGGTGAGGCCGGCGCCGATCTGGGTGGCCAGACGGATCCGCTGGGCCTCGCCGCCGCTGAGGGTCATCGCCGGACGGTCGAGGCTGAGGTAATCGAGCCCCACGTCGAGCAGGAACTTCAGCCGCATGCGGATCTCCCGCAGCACCAGCGCTCCGATCTGAATCTGGCGGGCCGTGAGCAGGGGCTCGGCGCCCTCGCTCTCACCCACCCCCATCAGCGCCTCGATGCGCCGCAGGCTCTCCCCCACGCTGGTGGCGGTGAGCTCGTGGATCCGGTAGGGCCCCACCCGAACCGCCAGGGCTTCGGGGCGAAGGCGCAGACCGTGGCAGCTGGCGCAGGGCACCAGCTCCAGATACTTCTCCAGCTTCTGGCGCACCGATTCGCCGCTGGCGTCGCGCAGCTGGCGCTCGAGGATCGGCAGGATGCCCTCGAAGGGCCGCAGGTAGGCCTGGGCCTTGCGGTAGCGGCTGTCGGCCTGGATCTGGATCGGCTCCGGTGAGCCGTTGAGTAGCACGTCCTGCTGCTCGGCCGTGAGCTGGTTCCAGGGGGTCTTGATCTCGAACCCGAAGGCCTCGCCCACCGAGTAGAGCAGGGAGAAGTAATAGCTGTTGTCCTTCTCCGCCCACGGGGCCACCGCCGCATACACCGGCAGCGAGGGATCGGGAATCACCCGTTCGGCGGTGAACCGGCGCAGGTGGCCGATGCCATGGCAGTCGGGGCAGGCGCCGTAGGGGCTGTTGAAGGAGAACAGCCGCGGCGAGAGTTCCTCCATCACCGCCCCGTGCACCGCACAGGCGAAGTTCTCCGAGTAGAGCCGCTCCCGCTCCAGACCCTCGGCCAGCTCCTCGCCGGCCCTGGGCACCAGCTCCACCAGGGCCAGGCCATCGCCGCGCTTGAGGGCCGTGCGCAGGGAGTC
>JAWOBH010000315.1:0-6478 GCA_046498125.1 Prochlorococcaceae cyanobacterium
CCCCAGCGCCACACCGTCACCGCCAGGGCCGCCGCCCCCACCAGCAGACCCCACCAGCCGAACAGCAGCAGCGCCAGCACGGCCACGGTCGAGCCCAGCATCAACTGAAGATCGAAGAACACCGTGGGGGCGTTCAGGTTGATCAGCACCGCCAGGACCGTCAGGCCCGCTAGCACCAGGGACCTAGTCCACACGGTCGAGGGTCATCTGCAGATCCAGGGCGGCCAGGCGCACCAGCTCACCGCCCTTGGCCCCCACCTTGCCGGTGATGTTCTTGCGATGGGTCTCCACGGTGCGCAGCGACAGGCCCAGCTGCTCGGCGATCAGGCGGTTGGTGCAGCCCTTGCCGATCAAGGCGAACACCTGGCGCTCGCGGGCGGTGAGCCGGCCCCTGGCCTCGGCCTCGCCGGCCTGGTCGTCCTGGGGGTCGAGCAGGCGCTGCACCTCGCTGCGCAGGTCGTCGTAGGCGCGGGTCTTGTCGACCACGGCCTGCACCAGGGGCCGAAACGCCCTCGGGCAGACAAAGCTGCTCACCTGACCAGAGAGCACGATCACCCGGGGGGGTTGCTCCGCCTCCGCCAGGGCCTCCATCAGCTCCACGCCATCGCCGTCCGGCAGGGCCAGATCGAGGATCACCAGGTCGGGGCGGTGTTCCTGGCAGGCGGCGATCCCCTCGTCAAGCCCCTGGGCGGTGGCGACCACCTCCAGACCCGGCAGGGTGCGCAGCATCGCCACCAGGAGCTGCAGGAACATCACCTGGTCTTCAACCACCACACAGCGCAGGGCCACGAACAGGTCATCGTCAGATGGATCTATTACAGCGCTTGACACCACGCAAAGTCCGCTCCAGCCGATTGGGCCCGGTGAAAGACTGGCCAAGGCGGCCCCAGATCGTCCTTCGCCCCCATGCAGCTGCGCGTCGGCAACGGCTACGACATCCACCGGCTGGTGCCGGGGAGGCCCCTGATCCTGGGAGGCCAGCGACTGGAGCATCCCGCCGGCCTGGGGCTCGATGGCCACAGCGACGCCGACGTGCTCGTGCACGCGATCATGGATGCTCTGCTGGGGGCCCTCTCCCTGGGTGACATCGGCCGCCATTTCCCCCCCGACGACCCCCAGTGGCGGGGGGCCGACAGCCTGGTGTTGCTGGAGCAGGTCGTGGCCCTGGTGCGGGAGCGGGGATGGAGCGTGGGCAACGTGGATGCGGTGGTGGTGGCCGAGCGGCCGAAGCTGAAGCCCCACATCGAGGCCATGGGCAGCGCCATCGCCGCACGCATGGGCCTCCGGCCTGATCAGGTGGGGGTCAAGGCCACCACCAACGAGCAGCTCGGGCCCGTGGGTCGCGAGGAAGGCATCGCCTGCCACGCGGTGGCCCTCCTGCTGCAGCCATGAGTGCGGTCCTCGCCCAGCTGTTCAAGCAACTGCTCAGCCTGCTGGGGGTGCTGACCCTGCTGGCGGCGGTGTCCCTCAGCGCGCCTCCGACGACTGCAGCGGCCGACGGCGTGGTGGTGGAGCAGCTGCGTCTGCGGGTGCCGACCGAGCAGCGCCAGGCCTGGCTGGAGGCCGAGCGGGGCAGCTGGGAGCCCTTCCTCGCCCGCCAGGACGGCTTTCTGGGCCGCGAGCTGTTCTGGGATCCAGCCCGCCAGGAGGCGCTGCTGCTGATCCGCTGGGCCAGCCGCGCCCAGTGGCAGGCCATTCCCGCCGCCGAGCTGCAGCAGGTGCAGGAGCGCTTCGAGCGCATCGCCCGCCAGGGCACCGGCCTGGCCGCGGGCAATCCCTTCCCCCTGGTGTTCGAAGGCGAGCTGGAGCCCCAGTGACCGACAGCCAGGCACCACGCCAGCACCGCCTCGATCTGCAGCGCCGCCAGCGCCTGGGCATGGTGGAGGCGGTGTGGGGCGAGCACAAGAGTGCTGAGCAGATCGCCGCCGTGGTGCGCAGCCTCCAGAACGCCGGCGAGATCCTGCTGGCCACCCGGGTGGCCGCCGAGAAGGCCGCCGCCGTGCAGACCCTGCTGGCAGCCGACGAGCCGGCGGTCGCACCCCTGCGCTACGTCCCGGAGGCCCGCTGCCTCACCAGCGCCGTCCTGCCGTGCACCGATCCCCGCCGCGGGCGGGTGGCGGTGCTGGACGGCGGCACCAGCGATCTGACCGTGGCCAGCGAGGCCCAGGTGGCACTGCACTGCCACGGGCTGGCCGCCGAGCTGCTGCTGGATGTGGGCGTGGCCGGGCTGCACCGGCTGATGGAACGCCTCGAGGCCCTGGCCGAGGTGGATGTGCTGATCGCCTGCGCCGGCATGGAGGGAGCCCTGCCCACCGTGCTGGCAGGCCTGCTGCCCCAGCCGGTGATCGGCGTGCCGGTGAGCGTGGGCTACGGGGTGAGCGCTGGCGGCCGGGCTGCCCTGAGCGGCATGCTGGCCAGTTGCGCGCCGGGGCTGTGCGTGGTGAATGTGGACAACGGCTACGGGGCCGCCATGGCGGCCCTGCGCATCCTCAGACGTGACGCAGATCGGGATAGGCCGTGAGCAGCTGCTCGGTGCTGAAGGCCTCGCCGGCGCCGTCGGGCTGCCAGATCACCTCCAGGGCGATCAGATCGGCGGCACTCACCGAGCCCAGCACCTGCAGCGACTGACGCAGCTGGTCGGCGTTGTCGGCACCCTTGAGGGGCAGCGGGCGGCGGCTGGCCAGCAGCACGGTGACGGCGATGTAGTCGCTGGTGGCGTCACTGTCACCGGCGGCGGCGGCAGCCTCCTGGGAGCGGCGGCCGGCCACGTTGGTGGTGAGCTCCCGGTCGAGCTTGCTGCGCTCCGCCATCGACAGGCGGGTGAAGGTGGCCTCGGCGCTGGCGAAGGGCACCTGGCCCACCTCGGCGTTGGCGTACACCCACAGGTCGGGATGGCGCAGCAGGGCCAGGGTGGTTTCCTGAAGCACGGTCTGCAGGCCGCTGCTGTGGCTGGTGTCAGCGGACACCGCCAGCTTGCGCAGGTCGTCCTGCAGCTGACGGGCGGAGGCCAGCAGCCCCACCTGCACCTGGGAGATGGTCACCGGACCGTCGCTGCGGGGGGCCATCACGGCCCGGGAACCGCCGCCCGGGGCCATCCCGCCGCCGCCGCGCACGGCATTGGCGATCAGACCCACCACGGCCATCAGCACCAGGAAGCCGAACAGGCCGCCGCCGCCGAAGCCGAAGATCGGGATCAGGAAGGGGAAGCCGATGCCGCCGCCCCGGTAGCCGCCGCCATA
The DNA here is from genome assembly GCA_046498125.1 of Prochlorococcaceae cyanobacterium. Lineage (GTDB taxonomy): Bacteria > Cyanobacteriota > Cyanobacteriia > PCC-6307 > Cyanobiaceae > NIES-981. The sequence continues at coordinate 3,240 of JAWOBH010000315.1, forward strand.
GCCCCCGCGCAGGCTGCCGCCGCCCATCCCGCCACCGCCACCGCTGAAGCTTCGGGGCATGGAGGGAGCGGCGCGGAAACTGCCGCCACCGATGCGCCCGCCGCTGGCGGCCCAGGAGGGCTGGGGAGCCAGCACCAGCAGCCCCAGCACCAGGGCCGGCAGGGCCAGCCAGGCGAAGGCACGGCGCAGGAAGGGTGAGGAACGCATGCGAAGACCGGATAAGGCCCAGGGCGCCGCAACGACGGGCCGGGCTGGGATGGGCTTTTTGGACTCTAAGAACCACCTCCCACGATGGTGACCACCTCCAGCACGTCGGATTCCTGCACCGCCTGGGAGCCCCAGCGGCCTCGGGGCAGGATCTCGCCGTTGAATTCCACCACCACGAGCTGGGGGCGGTAGCCCAGCTCCTCCAGCAGCCGCTCGAGGGTTAGGTCGTCCGGGCAGCGCCGCAGCTCACCGTTCACCTGGATCGCGATCTCGCCGGCGGGGGCCATCGGCAGCCTGCACCTGGCCCCATGCTGCCGCGGCGCCGGGGTGCCGTGCTCCCGCTTCAGGGCTCCCGCCTCAGTGCTCCTGCTCCAGGGCCGCCAGCAGATCCCGACTGGCGGCCGCCGGGTCGGGGGCCTCGGTGATCGCCCGCACCACCGCTACCCGACTGGCTCCTGCCCGGCGCACAGCCGGCATCGCGGCGGTGCTGATGCCGCCGATCGCGAAGCAGGGGATGGCACTGGTGGCCGCGGCCTCGCGCACGTAGGCCAGCCCCACCGGCTCCCGGCCGGGCTTGGTGGGCGTGGCGTTCACCGGGCCCACCCCCACGTAGTCGCAGCCATCGGCCTGGGCCTGGCGCAGCTGCTGGAGGGCATGGGTGCTGCGGCCGATCAAGCGGTCCGGACCCAGCAGCCGCCGGGCAACGGCGGGCGGCAGATCGCCCTGGCCCAGATGCACCCCATCGGCATCCACCGCCAGGGCCAGATCGATGCGGTCGTTCACCAGAAACAGGGCCTCGTGGCGGGCACACAGCTGGCGCAGGCGGCGCGCCTGCGCCAGCCGCTCACAGTCCGTGAGGGGCTCGCCGCCAGCGGCCGCACTGCCCTCCTTGGCCCGGTACTGCACCAGACGCACGCCGGCGGCCAGAGCGGCGGCCACCACCTGCTCCAGCTCCGGCACCGGGCTGGTCACCAGATAGAGGTGGGCGGCCTGCAGGCGTCGGCGGCGATCGCCGGGGCCGTCCGCGGCGCCCAACAGCTCCAGCTCCAGGTCGTAGAGGCGGTAGCGGATCGCCGCCGCCGCCGCCGCCAGCTGGGGGTCGAGGGGCCGGCCGAATTCCTCCAGCACCCGCAGGGCCTCCTGCACCCGGGCGGCATTGGCCGCCACCACCTGGGCCGGCAACAGGCGCTGCTCCTGGGCGGGATGGGCCATCCCGGCGGCCGGGTCGGTGGCCGTGTGGCGAGCCTGTTTGTAGGCCGGGCGGTGCAGCTCTCCCAAGCGCTGACGCAGGTCCTTGGTGCGGGCCACCAGATCGGCACGCTCAAGACCGAAACGGGCCCAGTCCTCCAGCACCCGCAAGCCCTCCCGGGCCCTGTCGAGGTTGGCATCCAGAAGTCGCAGCACGGCCTGCAGCTGCGGGGCCGGGCTGCCGCCCTGGGTCTCGGGGGTGTGGGCGCGGGTGTCGGGCGTGAGGGGAGTGTCGGGCGTGACCATGGCGAGCGGCGGTTGCTGGTTAACTGAGGCCACAGGTGCACTGCCGCTGGCCGGCAGATCCAGGCCATGGCAGGCGGGTTTGATCAGGGCGGCGGCGACAACCCGATGCTGGTCCTGGTGTCAGGAATTCTGCTGCTGGGCGGGATCGGCGCCTTCATCGTCTGGGGGCTCACCCACGCCTACCCGATCGCCTAGATCGCGGCAGAGGCGCCGGGCCTGGGCGGCATCGGCGGCGATCTGGGCGCTGAGGGCCGCGAGGCCATCGAAGCGGCGCTGACAGCGCAGCAGCGCCAACGGCTCCACCCGCAGCTGGCGACCCACCAGATCCAGGGAGCGATCGAGCAGATGCACCTCCACCGCCGAGGGGGCGGTGGGATCCACCGTGGGCTGGGGCCCCAGATTCATCACTGCCGGCAAGGGGAATTCCGCCCCATCCAGCTGCACCAGGGCGGCATACACCCCCTCCTGGGGCAGAAACTTGCGCCCGTCCACCTGCAGGTTGGCGGTGGGCCAACCCAGCTGGCGCCCTAGCCCCCGCCCGCGCACCACCACGCCACTGAAGCGGTAGGGACGCTCCAGCAGGCGGCTGGCCTCGGCGATCTCGCCGGCGCTCAGGGCCCGACGGATGCGACTGCTGCTCAGCTGCTCATCGCTGTCGGAGAGCATCGGCAGCACGCTCACGGCGATGCCGCGGCCGGCGCCGATCGTCTGCAGATCCCGGGCGTCGCCGCGGCGGCCGGCGCCGAAGCGGAAGTTCGCCCCCACGGCCACCCGGCGCGCCTCGAGCTGGTCCACCAGCACCTGGTCCACGAAGGCCTCGGGATCCAGGGCGGCGAGCTGGCGGTCGAACGGCACCAGCACCAGCTGCTCGATCCCTAGGGGCTGGAGCAGCTCCAGTTTCTCGGCCGGCAGGTCGAGGCGCAGGCGGGGCTCCCCGTAGAGCACTTCGCGGGGATGGGGCCAGAAGCTCACCACGGTGGGCACGCCTTCACCGGGGCCGGTGACCGCGGCGATCACCCGCCGGTGGCCCCGGTGCAGGCCATCGAAACTGCCCAGGGCGATGGCCGTGGGGCGCCTGGCCTGCCTGGGGGTGTGCAGGGGAATCAACGCGACAGTTCCCGGCCGTGGCACACCCGGGCGATCTTCCCATGGCAGGTTTGGGGCACCGCACGGGAGGCCGATGACCGACGAGCTGGAACTGCAGAGGCTGTCGGGGGCCCTGCGGCGCGTGGGCTGGATCCGCTTCTGGGTGCAGGTGGTGCTCGGCGTGGTGGTGGTGGGGGTGCTGGTGTTCAACAACATCGGCGGCCGGCTGGCGGCCAATTCCGCCCGCGCCCTGGGGCTGGGTCCGGGCATCAGCCTCACCACCCTGGCTTTCCTGGTGCTGCTGTACAGCGGCTGGCAGAGCTGGCTGGTGGGGCGCTGCGGCAGGGCCCTGGCCAGCGCGGTGAAGCCCACCCGGGGGGAGACCGGCCGGCTGCTGAAGCGCGGGCTGCTGGCCGATCTGGTGGGGCTGACGCTGGCTTCGGTTGGCTAGC
>JAWOBH010000340.1:0-11662 GCA_046498125.1 Prochlorococcaceae cyanobacterium
GATCTGCCGTCAGCCGCCTCGCCATGCCCCTGCTCAGCATCAGAACCTCTGCCCCGGCGCCGGCAGCGGCCGATCTCGACGGTCTGCTGCGGGAGATCTCCGGCCGCATCGCCACTCATCTGGGCAAGCCGGAGGCCTATGTGATGACGGCCTTCGAGGGGGACGTGGCCATGACCTTCGCCGGCAGTGGCAGGGAGCCGGTGGCCTATCTGGAGCTCAAGAGCGTGGGCCGCCTCTCGCCTGAGAGCACCGCTGCCATCAGTGCCGATCTCTGCGGCCTGATCGAGGAGCGGCTGGCGGTGCCGGCGGCCCGGACCTACATCGAATTCGCCGCCGCCGAGGGATATCTCTGGGGCTGGAATCGGCGTACGTTCGGCTGATGATTCACGCCTCGTCCGCCACCCTCGCCTCACGCCAGCCCGCTGCCGTCGAGGCGGTGTTCGCCGCCGCTGATATCCGCGTCGGCGGGGTTCGGCCCTGGGATGTGCAGGTGCACGATCCCGCCTGCTGGCAGCAGGTGCTGAGTCAGGGCTCCCTCGGCCTCGGCGACACCTACGTGGCCGGCCAGTGGGATTGCGGCGCCCTCGATCAGTTTTTCACCCGCCTGCTGCTGGTGCAGGCCGATGACCGCCTCGGTCAGGGCCACCGCTGGCGCCTGGCCTGGCATCTGCTGCGTGACCGCCTCTTCAACCTGCAGTCCCTGGGGCGCTCGACCCGGGTGGCCCGCCAGCACTACGACCTCCATCCGGAGGTGTTTGCCGCCATGCTCGACCCCTGGCGACAGTACAGCTGCGGCTACTGGGAGCGGGCCGGGAGTCTGGCCGAGGCCCAGGAGCACAAGCTGCGGCTGATCGCCGCCAAGTTGCAGCTGGAGCCGGGCATGCGGGTGCTGGACATCGGCTGCGGCTGGGGCGGTCTGTCGGCCTACCTGGCGCGCCATCACGGCGTGGAGGTGGTGGGCATCACCCTTTCGGCCGAGCAGCTGGAGTTCGCCCGCGAGCACTGGACCAGCTTGCCGCTGCGCTTTGAACTCTGCGACTACCGCCAGCTCGACTCGCTGGAGCTGCCTGGCGTGGATCGCATCGTGTCGGTGGGCATGTTCGAGCACGTGGGGCCGGACAATGCCCGCGGATTCTTCGCGGTGGCGCGCCAGGCCCTGCGCGATGACGGCCTGCTGCTGCTGCACACCATTGGCTACCGACTCAGCACCCGGCGCACCGACCCCTGGATCGATGCCCATGTCTTCCCCCACGGCCGGCTGCTCTCGCCACGCGATCTGGCCAGCGCCCTCGAGCCCCACTTCCTGGTGGAGGACTGGCACAACTTCGGCCCCGACTACGACCCCACGCTGATGGCCTGGCACCGCAATGTGGAGCAGGCCTGGCCCGGGCTCGAACCCCTGATTGCCGAGTGTTGCGGCGGCCTGGAGAGTGCCCGCGGCTTCCGGCGCTTCTGGCGTTACTACCTGCTCTGTTGCGCCGGTTTTTTCCGCGCCCGCCAGGGCCAGCTCTGGCAACTGGTGCTGAGCCCGGCCCTGGCGGCGGCGGACCGGCCGGCCTACCGCTCCGTGCGGCCGGGCTCCTGTGCCCTGGCCCCCAGCGGCGCTTCGCTCAGCGGCGCTTGAGGTCCGCCATCCACTCGCGCAGCTGCTCGGCCGCCACCTCGCGGCCCCCGAGGCCGAAGGCCACAGCCGCGGCCACCGCCAGGGACCCCAGCACCAGTCCGAAGGCCAGCCCCACGATGTTCGGGGCCACGCCGATCTGCTGCAGCGCCATGGCACCGGTGAAGCCGATGATCGCCACCCGCGCGATCTGGGCCAGCAGCGGCGCCTGGTGGCCGCTTGAGCTGCTCACCAGCTGGTGGGCCAGGTTCGCCAGGTAGAGGCCCACGGCGAACACCACCAGGCCCGAGAGGATGCGACCGAACAGCAGCAGGAGGCCCTGCACCACCTCGGCCAGCCCCGGCAGGGCCAGCACGTTGGTGGCAGCCACGGCCGCGAACAGCACCACGCCCACCTGGGCCACCACCCCCAGCAGTTCCGAGGGGCTGCGGCCCGCGGCCCCCTCGCGGCCCTGGCTCAGTCCTTCCAGCCCCATCCAGCTGTAGAGGCGGTTGAAGCCCACGCCGGCCAGCAGCCGGCTCACCAGCTGGCCGATGAAGCGGCCCGCCACCACCCCCAGGCCCAGCACCAGCACGGCGGTGAAGATCTGGGGCAGGGTGATCAGGATGCGATCGAGCATGGCCGTGGCCGGCTCGGAGATCGCCGGAATCGCCAGGGCGTCGAGGGCGGCGGTGGCGGTGGGGATCAGGATCAGCACGTACACCACGGTGCCCACCAGCCAGGACACGCTGCGGGCCCCCTGCTGGGAGTCGAGGCCGAAGCCGGCGCCCAGCTCGTCGATCCCCGTGGACGCGAGCAGGTTGGCCACCAGCAGCCGCACCGTACGGGCGATGAACCAGCCCACCGCTGCGATCGCAGCGGCCTTGGCGACCTGGGGCAGGGCCGCCAGGAAGGTGTCGAACAGGTTCACCACCGGGGTGACCTGGGAGCCCAGGTTGAGGGCGTTGAGGATCAGCGGCAGGAAGAACAGAAGCACCAGCCAGTACACGACCTCGGCCAGGGCATGGCCTACCTGGGCCACCGGAGCGGCGGGGCCGTCGGCCGGAGCGGCGCTGGCCTGATCGGCCGATCCCACCAGACGCTGGTCCTGGCTGAGACCCCGGGCCACCCGCAGCAGGGTGGCCCGGGCAAGGGTGGCCAGCAGCCAGGCCAGGGCGGCCAGCACCGCGGCCGCGCCCAGCTGGGGCAGGAAGGCGAAGATCTGATTGAGGAACTGGTTGAGCGGCTCGGAGACCGTGGTGAGCTGCAGCACGTTCAGGGCCGCCACGAGGGCCAGCACCATCACCACCCAGAACACCACCGCGGCGAGCAGGCGGTCCAGCCGCGGGATCGTGCGCCCGCCGTCGGCACCCACAGCGCCAGCGATGCGGCCATCGAGGTTGGTGCGGCGCAGCAGGCGGCGCACGCCCCGGCCCAGCAGGGCGGCCACCACGAAGCCCAGCACCAGGATGCCCAGGGCCCCCAGCAGGTTGCCCACCATCCCCAGCACCTGCGGCCCCACCACGGCCCTGAGCGGGTCGGCGGCGCCGCTCAGGGCATCGGGCACGGCATCGGGCACGGCATCCAGGGCAGGACTCAGGTCGGGAGTCGGATCAGGCATCGGCTCGGTGGTCTGCTTAGCACTACCGAACCCTGCGCTCAGCTGCCCAGGCTGTCAACTTCGCTGTAACGACCACTACTGATGGTGCCCAGAACAAATGGCCCTCTGCCGCTAGCGTGTGGTCAGTCGTCAGATCGCGATGACCCAGCTGCACGACCTCAGGCTGCGTCTTCTGGTTCAGCAGGAAACCCAGCGGATCCTCGACAGCCAGCCCGATGAACTCGACCTCTCGGTGGTGCAGGCCCGCTGCCTCTGCTGGCTGGCGCTGCTGGTGGAAGCCCACGAGGAGCAGGCCTGTGATGCCGAGCGCCGCGGTGACACCGAGCAGGCGATGGGCTGGTTTGCCGATTCCATGCGCCTGCGCGATGTGATCAATGTGGTGACCTCGATCGAGATCCCCCTGCCGGCTGTCGACGAATCCGACGAGACGGCCGCCTGAACCGATCCTCGATGCCATGATGGGGGTTGAGACAGATAGGGAACGCGGTGCCCGAAGAGCCCTGCCAGTGCCCTGATTGCCAGCGTTTCTATCGGGAGCACGACCGACTGATCCGCGAAAATCCCACCCTGCGCCAGCAGCAGGAGCTCAATTGGGCTGCGCTGCAGTCGTTCCGCACTCTGGCCGGCCGGGTGATGGAGGAGCTGCAGAAGCAGCAGGACGTCACGGAGGCCCAGCCCGCCGCCGGCGCCGCCGCACCGGCAGCCGGAGGGCCGACCGAGCCGGACGCCCCGTCCGAGTCCGATGCCATGCAGCAGGCCCTGGCCGACCTGGAGAACATCAACGCCCATCTGTTCTCGATCGAGGCGCTGATGGAGCGCATCTTCGATGTGCGGGTGCCGGAGGATGTGGAGCGGATCTTCCGTGAGCAGGCCGGCGAGCTGGCCCCCGATCCAATGAATGCCGATCGGCTGCGCCTGAACCGGTTGCTGCACCAGACCCCCGATCTGCCCGACCGGGGCTGAGGCTCACTCCATCTCGCAGGTGATCGTCACCGGGTAGGGCTGGGCCCGCCAGATGCGCTCGGCGTACTCGCGGATCGAGCGGTCGGAGGAGAAAAAGCCGGTGCGAGCCGAGTTGAGCAGGGCCATGCGGTTCCAGCGCCGGCTGTCCGCCCAGGTCTGGTTCACCTCCGCCTGGGCGCGTTGGTAGTCCTGGAAATCGGCCAGCACGAAGAAGGGATCCTGGCCGGTGAGGTTCTGCAGCAAGGGCCGGAACAGGTCGCCGTCGCCGTCGCTGAAGTGCCCCTGCTCGATCAGGCGCAGCACCTCCCCCAGTTCGGGGATTGAGCCGATCCATTCCCAGGGCCTGTAGCCCTCGGCCCGCAGCTCGGCGATCTGATCGGTGGTGCGTCCGAACAGGAAGAAGTTGTCGGCACCCACCTGCTCACGGATCTCCACGTTGGCGCCATCCAGGGTGCCGATGGTGAGCGCCCCATTCATGGCGAACTTCATGTTGCCGGTGCCTGAGGCCTCCTTGCCGGCGGTGGAGATCTGTTCGGAGAGGTCCGTTGCCGGATACACCTTCTCGCCCAGCTTGACGCTGTAGTCGGGCAGGAAGATTACGCGCAGGCGCCCATCCATGTCGGGATCGGCGTTCACCGTGTCGGCGATGCCGTTGATGAAGCGGATGATCAGCTTGGCCATGTAGTAGCCGGGTGCCGCCTTGCCGCCGAAGATCACCGTGCGCGGTGGCAGATCGTCGCCCAGGCCGCTCTTGATGCGCAGGTAATGGGCCACCACCTGCAGGGCATTGAGGTGCTGACGCTTGTATTCGTGGATGCGCTTCACCTGCACGTCGAACAGGGAGGCGGGGTCCACCAGCACGCCGGTGTGGCGCTCGATGTACTGCGAAAGCTGGCCCTTCACCGCCAGCTTGGTGGCCCCCCAGCGCTCCAGGAAGCCGTCGTCGTCGGCATAGGGCTCCAGCTGGCGAAGCTGATCGAGGTCCTTCACCCAGCCATCGCCGATGGCTTCGCTGATCAGACGGGTGAGGTGGGGGTTGGCCAGGGCCAGCCAGCGCCGAGGGGTGACGCCGTTGGTGACATTGGTGAACTTCTGGGGCCACAGGGCCGCGAAATCGGGGAACAGCTGCCGCTGCACCAGATCGCTGTGCAGGGCCGCCACACCATTCACATGGTGGCTGCCGATCGTGGCCAGGTGTGCCATGCGCACCGCCTTGGGACCGTCCTCATCGATGATCGACACCCGCCGCAACACCTCGTCGTCACCGGGGTGGCGCAGCCGCACCTGCTGCAGGAAGCGGCGGTTGATCTCGTAGATGATCTCCAGGTGGCGCGGCAGCAGAGACCCCATCAGGTCCACCCCCCACTTCTCCAGGGCCTCCGGCAGCAGGGTGTGGTTGGTGTAGGCGAGGGAGGCGGTGGTGATCCCCCAGGCCTCGTCCCACTCCAGGCGCTTCTCGTCGAGCAGCAGCCGCATCAGCTCGGCCACCGCGATCGAGGGGTGGGTGTCGTTGAGCTGCACGGCCCAGTGCTCGGGGAACTCCTGCACGGGAATGCCGCGGGCCTCGAGGCTGCGGATCATGTCCTGCAGGGAGCAGCTCACGAAGAAGTGCTGCTGCTTGAGTCGCAGCTTGCGGCCCTCGTCGGTGCCGTCATTGGGGTAGAGCACCTTGGAGAGGGTTTCACTGCCCACCTTCTCCTCCACGGCGCCGTAGTAGTCGCCGATGTTGAAGGCGTAGAAGTCGAAGCTCTCGGTGGCGTCGGCCCGCCACAGCCGCAGCCGGTCGCAGGTGTTCACCCGGTAGCCGAGCACCGGCACGTCGTGAGGAACGCCGATGGCGTGCTCAGCCGGAATCCAGCGGCTGCGCTGCACGTCGTCCTCGTCGCGGTAGGTCTCGGTGCGGCCGCCGAAGCCCACGAAGCAGGCCTGATCGGGCTGGGGCAGCTCCCAGGGCCAGCCGCCCTTGAGCCACTTGTCGGTGATCTCCACCTGCCAGCCGTCACGGATCAGCTGGTCGAAGATGCCGAATTCGTAGCGGATGCCGTAGCCGGTGGCGGGGATCTCCAACGAGGCCAGTGATTCCAGGAAGCAGGCCGCCAGCCGCCCGAGGCCGCCGTTGCCCAGCCCCGGCTCCTCCTCCACATCGAGGATCTCGCCCAGGTCCTGGATGCCGAATCCCTTGAGGGCTTCAGCGGCCGCCTCCTGGATGCCCAGCATCAGCAGGTTGTTGCCCAGCTGGGGGCCGATCAGGAACTCGGCCGAAAGGTAGGCCACCACACGGGTGGGGGTTTTGCGTAGGGCCTCGAGGCCGGCCAGGTAGCGGGTCATCAGCCGGTCGCGCACCGCGTAGCTGAGCGCCATGTAGAGGTCGTGGCGGCTGGCGGTGGGGGCGAGCTTGCCGAGCGTGTAGAAGAGGTGCTCGGTCATTCCGTCGAACACCTCGCTGGCGGCCAGGCCGCTGCGGTGGGGATCGGCGTAACAGCCCGGGGTCGGAAGGCGCAGGTTGGCCGGACGGCTGGGGATGGCCGGCTCGGACGGGATCGCCGTGATCGGGTTTGCCTGCGTCATGCCACATCTGCACTCATGGGACCGTAGCCACGGCTGCCACGTGCACCACCCGCGGGCGACTAGTGATCAGCAAGCGAACACCGGCCTGCCATCTGGCTGGGCAGTTGGCTGCCTTTCCGCCAATCGCCTTAAGGTCGGCCCCGCCGTTGCCATCTCCGTTGCTGCCCATGCAGTTGCCCATGGTCCAGTTGCCGATGACTCCGCTGCCGTGTCCTGCCCTGGCCATGGCCCCATCGCTGCTGCTGGAGGTGGGCAACCACCAGCTCGAGGTGGCAGAAACCCTGATCGCGGTGGGTGAATTCCTGGTGATCTTCGTGGCGGCGCGCCTGCTGGCCGAGCTGATGGTGCGCATCCAGCTGCCCACGATCCTGGGCGAACTGGTGGCCGGCGTGCTGATCGGCGTGTCCGGGCTGCACCTGATCGTGCCTCCCGAAACCCAGGCCCAGCTGAGCGCCTGGCTGCTGTCGCTGGTGGGGTCCCTGGCCGAGGTGTCGCCGGAGACCGTGCAGGAGCTCTACACCGAGACCTTCCCCAACCTCAAGGCCGTCTCCGAGATCGGCCTGTTCGCCCTCCTGTTCCTCACCGGCCTGGAGAGCGAACTTGATGAGCTGGTGGCGGTGGGCATGCAGGCCACCACGGTGGCGGTGACCGGGGTGGTGCTGCCCTTCGCCCTGGGCACGGCCGGTCTCTATTACCTCTTCGATGTGCCCCTGATCCCGGCGATCTTCGCCGGCGCGGCGATGACCGCCACCTCGATCGGCATCACCGCCAGCGTGTTCGGCGAGCTGAAGTTCCTCAAGACCCGCGAGGGCCAGACGGTGATCGGCGCCGCCGTGCTCGATGACATCCTCGGCATTGTGATCCTGGCGGTGGTGGTGAGCCTGGCCGGTGGCGGGGCGTTCAGCTTCGGGCCCCTGCTCAAGCTGGTGGCCGCGGCCGGAGTGTTCGTGGCCGCCGCCCTGTTTCTCAGCCGCACCGCCGCCCCCGGCTTCGACTGGCTCCTGGACCGGCTCAAGGCCCCCGGCGAGGTGGTGGTGGCCTCCTTCGTGGTGCTCTCGCTCTGCTGCTTCGCGGCCCAGGCGATCGGCCTGGAGGCCGCCCTGGGCGCCTTCGCCGCCGGCCTGATCCTCAGCGGCTCCAAGCACACCCACGACATCGACGCCGCCGTGAAGCCCCTGGTGGCCCTGTTCGCCACCATCTTCTTCGTGCTGATCGGCACCGGCATGGACCTGGCGGTGCTCAATCCCTTCAACCCCGACAACCACGAGGGACTGATCATGGCCACCTTCCTGCTGGTGGTGGCGATCGCCGGCAAGGTGGCGGCCGGCTGGAGCTACATCAGCAAGGAGAAGACCAACCGGCTGGTGGTGGGTCTGGGGATGATGCCCCGCGGTGAGGTGGGCCTGATCTTCCTGGGCCTGGGCACCCAGGCCGGCCTGCTCACCAAGCCCCTCGAAGCCGCCATCCTGCTGATGGTGATCGGCACCACCTTCCTGGCTCCGATCCTGCTACGGGTGGTGCTGCGCGACAACAGCGGAGGGCCCGACCTTGACCCCCTCGCCGAAATCCCCACCTGAGCAGGGGCCCCGCTCCCTGCTGGAGCTGCCGCGGCGCTGGGGCCTGACCTGGGGGGGCTGGCTGGACAACCGCCGCGGCGAGTGGTGGCTGCTGGCCCAGCTGCTGCTGATCAGCGCCCACCTGCTGCCCGCTTGGCCGGCGCCCGGCTCCTGGGGCTACGCCTGGCCTCTTCCCCTGGCCCTCAGCGGCGCGCTGCTGCTGCTGGTGGGTGTGGTGCTGGCCCTGCAGGCGTTTGTGCGACTGGGCTCCAGCCTCACGCCCCTGCCCGAGCCCATGGCCGGCGTGCCGTTGGTGACCACGGGGGCGTACGCCCGCTGCCGCCATCCCCTCTATCAGGCGGTGCTGCTGTGCTCCCTGGGGATGGCCCTGGCCCTGGGCAGCCTGCTCCACCTGGCCCTGCTGCTGGCCCTGGTGGCGGTGCTGGGCGGAAAGGCCCGCCGCGAGGAGCGCTCCCTGGAGCGCCGCCACCCCGACTACGCCGCGTACCGCAGCCACACGCCGGCGATCATTCCCCGCTGTCCCTGGCTTGACTGGCGAGCGCTGTGAAGGCCCCCCATCCGGCGGCGATCAGCCCCAGGCTGCTGGCCCAGCCGGGGCCAAGGGCCCAGCTCAGGGCCAGGTTGGTGAGGGCCCCGATGGCCAGGGCCAGCAGCAGGCTGCCGGCCACGAGCACCAGCTGCTGCAGGCTCTCCGGCAGCTTGCCCTCGGCCAGGGCGGCCTCCAGGCGTCCCAGAGGCAGGCTCAGGGGGAGGTACAGGGCCAGGGCCCAGAAGGCGGTGCCGGGCAGCAGGGGAATCCAGTGGGGCACAACCATCGGTCAAATCCTTGGCGGGGGGTCGGCGTCTGCACAAGCTCCTTAGCATCGACTGCCTGAACGAGAATGTGGTGAGCGCGATCACCGTTGAACCCTGGCAGCACGAACCCTGGCAGCACCTCGGCCACGGCGTGCATGCCGTGAAGGCGGGCCCTGAGCACCCCGAGGGTCCGGCGCTGCTGCTGGTGCACGGCTTCGGCGCCTCCACCGACCACTGGCGCTTCAACATCCCGGTGCTGGCCCGGCGCCACGAGGTGCACGCCATCGACCTGCTGGGCTTCGGACGCAGCGCCAAGCCCGCCGGCCTGGCCTACGGCGGCGCCCTCTGGCGCGACCAGCTGACCGCCTACGTGGACGACCGCATCGGCAGGCCCACGGTGCTGGTGGGCAATTCCCTCGGCGGCTTTTCGGCCCTGGCGGCGGGCGTCGCCCTCGGAGAGCGGGCGGCCGGGGTGGCGTTGCTCAACGCCGCCGGTCCGTTCAGCGATGAGCAGGCCCCGCCGCGGGGCTGGGGCGCCATCGCCCGCCAGACCATCGGCAGCGCCCTGCTGCGCAGCCCGGTGCTGCAGCGGCTGCTGTTCGAGAACCTGCGCCGGCCCGCCACCATCCGCCGCACCCTCAATCAGGTGTACATCGACCGCAGCAACGTCGATGACGCCCTGGTGGAGGCGATCCGGCGCCCGTCCCTCGACCCGGGGGCGTTCGGGGTGTTCCGCACCGTGTTCGACATCCCCCGCGGTCAGCCCCTCGACGAGCTGTTCGCCCAGCTGCGCTGCCCGCTGCTGCTGCTCTGGGGCATTCGCGACCCCTGGATCAACGCCGCCGGCCGCCGGGCGGCGTTCCAGCGCCATGCTCCGGCGGCCACCACCGAGGTGGTGCTGGAGGCCGGCCATTGCCCCCACGACGAGGTGCCGGACCAGGTGAATGCCGCCCTTCAGGAGTGGTTGGCGGAGCTCACAGCGGCGGTTGAACCCCCGGCAGCCTCCCCCGCGCCAGCTGCTGTTTCGGATCGAACTGCCGCTTGAGGGCCTCAATCAGGGGCCGCGCCGGTGCATCGAGCCAGGCCGGGATGGCTGCCGCGGGCCCGGGTGGCTGACGCAGCACGGTGAGCTGGCCGCCCAGCTCCCGGCAGCGCCGGCGCAGGGCCTCCACCCGGTAAGCGGGCAGCGTCTCGGCCCCGGCCCAGAGGTCGCCCAGGCCGCTGCCGGCGCCGATCACCGCACTCACCCCCCGCAGCTCAGGGGCCTCGAGCAGGTCCACCACCCGGCTGGGCAGCACTCCGGCGCGCAGCAGCCAGCCGGGACGCGGCATGGCCGCTCCACGGCCCAGCTCCAGATGGGCCTCCAGCCGTTCCGGCGCGAGGGTGTCCATCTGGACGCCGGCCTCGAGCGCCTGCTCGCCGATGCAGGCGACCTGCTCGTCGAGGGTCCGGGGGCTGATGCTGGCCAGGCTGACCAGCAGCGCCGCTGGCGGAGCTGGGGGCAGGGTGTGGCGGTGCCAGTCGAGCCGCTCGGGGCTGAGGCTGGAGTTCAGCAGCCAGCGGGCCAGGGGGTGCAGCCGCCTGAGCGGCCCGCTCAGCCAGAGCCCGCGGCGCTGGGGCGGCAGCGGCTGGGTGCGCAGGGTGACCTCGGTGATCAGGGCCAGGGATCCCCAGCTGCCGCACAGGGGCCGCATCAGGTCGTAGCCGGCCACGTTCTTCACCACCTTGCCGCCGGCGCGGGCGGCGGTGCCGTCGGCCCGCAGCAGGCCGATGCCGATCAGCTGGTCGCGCACGCCCAGGTAGCGCTGGCGGTAGCCAGCGGCCAGGCCGCGGGCCACCAGCCCGCCCACCGTGCCGGCGCCCAGGCCCTCGGCGGTTCCCCAGGGCCAGTCCAGGGTCAGCCACTGCCGGTGGAGGGCCAGCTCCTGTTCCAACACCACCAGTGGTGTGCCCGCCCGTACGGTGACGGTGAAGTCGCCCGGGTTGTGCTCGACGATCCCCTCCAGCCGGGCGGTGCTCAGCACCAGCACCTCGTCCTGTCCCTGCCCCGGCCGCACCGGCGGCCCCCACTCCAGTCGGCTGCCGCTGCCGGCCGGCAGCCAGGGGGTGGCCTGCCGGTGCAGATCCCGCACCAGCTCCTGCAGCTCGCGGGGCTCAGGGCGCATCACGCCACGATGGTGCCATGGCCGCCGTACCCCTCAAGATCGTCGTCTTCGACGACGACCCCACCGGCTCCCAGACCCTGCACAGCTGCCCGCTGCTGCTGCGCTGGGATGCCGCCAGCCTGCGCGCCGGTCTGGCCCATCCCTCGCCGTTCCTGTTTCTGCTGGCCAACACCCGCGCCCTCGACCCACCGGCGGCGGCCGCGCGGGTGCGCCAGATCTGCCGGGCCCTGGCGCCGGCCCTGCAGGCGGCGCGGGCCGGGGGGCTGATCGGCAGCTGGCTGTTGGTGAGCCGTGGTGATTCCACCCTGCGCAGCCACTTCCCCCTGGAGGCGGAGGTGATCGCCGCCGAGCTGGGCGGGCCGGAAGGCTGGGA
>JAWOBH010000232.1:0-2539 GCA_046498125.1 Prochlorococcaceae cyanobacterium
GACCGGGAACGGGCCGCCCGCTACTGGCTGGCCCGCCAGGACAGCCTGAGCCTGGCGTTTGTGGAGGCCAGCCAGTTCCCTTTCCGCTACAGCCTGCGCCAGGGCCCGCTGTTCGCGGTGGTGCTCGATGCCTCCTCGGCCACCGTCACGGCCGCTGACTGGGCCTGGGCGCGGGGCCAGTTGAGCAGCCCCCAGGCCCGGCAGGCCCGGCTGAGGCTGGTGATGGGGCACCTGCCCCCCTACGGCGTGGGCCTGGGACGGGACCGCCCCGGGGAGGTGCTGAACCAGCCGGAGCACCTGCGGCAACTGCTGACAGCCACCGCCAGCCACCTCTACGTGAGCGGCCACCACCATGCCTACTTCCCGAGCACGGGCGGCGGCATGAACCTGCTCAGCCTGGGGGCGATGGGCAGCGGCCCCAGGCGGCGTCTCAACGATGCCCACCCCCCGGAGCAGACCCTCACCGTGCTCGATCTGTTCGAGCAGCGGGGCGAGGTGGTGGACACCACCGTTGAGCTGAATGGGTTGCAGGTGGTGCGGCCCAGCCGCCTCCCCGGGGCGCTGCAACCCAGCACCGGCCCCAGGCTGCGCCGCCGCGACGCCGCTCTGAAGCTCGATCCCGTGCGGGCCCTGTAAGGTTCGAACTCTGGTTTCAGCAGGGATCAGCTGCTGAAGGAAACGGGGAAAGTCCGGTGCGAATCCGGCGCTGTCCCGCAGCTGTGACCCCCCGGGGAAGTCAGAACGCCCGCCAGAGACTTCCCACGACGAGGATCGACTCTTGAACCATCGTTTCTCTCCGGCGGCGGAGGCCGCAGGCCCGTTCGGCCTGGCGCCGCTCCTGCTCACCGCCCTGATCACCGCCTTGGTGAGCGCCCTGGTGAGCGCCCTGGCCCCGGGGGCGGCCCTGGCTCACCATCCCTTCGCCATGGCGGAGGGCCTGGAGCTCTCCCCCTGGATGGGGCTGGTGAGCGGCATCGGCCATCCCCTCCTCGGCCCCGACCATCTGCTGTTCCTGCTGGCCATCGGCTTTGTGGGGCTGCAACGCCCCATGGCCTGGGTGCTGCCCCTGCTGGCAGCCGGGCTGCTGGGCAGCGCCATTGCCCAGGGTCTCCCCCTGACCGAGTCCCTCGCTCCCCTGGCCGAGGCCCTGGTGGCCCTCACCCTGGTTCTGGCGGGCCTGGTGGCCCTGGGCAAGCTGGGGCCGGCGGTGCTGGTGCCGGCGATGGGTCTCCATGGCTATCTGCTCGGCGGCACGGTGGTGGGTGCCGAAGCCACCCCGCTGCTCAGTTATTTCCTCGGCCTGCTGATCAGCCAGGGCGCGCTGCTGCTGGTGGTCACCACCGGCTCGCGCGCCCTGCTGCGCGTGGTTCAGGACAACGGCCGCCGGTTGCTGGCCGGGATCTGGATCGGCATCGGCGCCGCCTTCGCCTGGACGATGGTGGTGGCCTGAGCGAACCACCGCCTGGAGGTGATCGCAACACCGCCACCCGTGATGATTGCTACGCAGACAAGAGCCTTTTGGGCATTGTTGTTTGGCCATTGTTTTTAGGGTTCGGGTGACTGTCAGGTTCGCCGAACTCTCATTGCGATGCTTCTTCGCAGTTTGGAGCTGCATGCGCTGCCCATGCAGCTCCTGTGCGGTCGGCTCACGGCCCTGGCCAGCGATCTCGAGGGTGTGCGGCTGGAAGCCCAGCCCCTAACCCAGAAGCACTCCTTGCTGGCGGCCCCAGTCCCCACCCCGGGGGAACCCCAGGGCGGCTCTGTGATTGATTGCCGCCATGTCTCCACGGTTCGGGACTCTGCCGATCATGTCGACCCAACCATGGGCCTTCAAGTTTGCGCACCCCAAACAACATTCAGCAAGGCCAGAAACAAGGCGGGCATCCAGGAAGCCTGGTACATCGACGCTGCTTTCAGGCGACGGGACATCCCTGTGGCCCTGATCATCACCAGCGAGTGCTGCCGAGCCTGGCAAACGGCCGAACTGCTCTTCGGCCGACCGGAGAGAAAGGATTCAAGGCTGTGAAGTTGCTCCCAAGCGCGCCAGGGCCATGGCACCATTGGCCGCAAGAACGAGAACGATTCTCGTTTCTATTGCTTCGTCCACTGTTTCTGTTGTGAGGAACCCCATGAATCGTTGTCCCCGCCTCCTGGTCGCCCCTGCGACCCTCGGGCTCCTGGGCTCCCTGTTCCCAGGGCTGCCCAGCCCCGCTCATGCTGGCGAACTGAATCTCAACGGCATCCACCAGTACGCCAGTGACGAGCAGGTCACCAGCATCTCCCAGTTCCCCGACGTCCAACCCACGGACTGGGCCTACCAGGCGCTCTCCAACCTGATCGAGCGGTAGGGCTGCGTGGCCGGCTACCCCGACGGCACCTTCAAGGGCCAGCGGGCCATGACCCGCTTCGAGGCCGCCGCCCTGCTCAACGCCTGCCTCGATCGCGTCACCGAGGTGACCGACGAGCTCAAGCGCCTGATGGCCGAGTTCGAGCGTGAACTCGCCATCCTCAAGGGCCGCGTCGACGGCCTCGAGGCCAA
>JAWOBH010000303.1:0-6512 GCA_046498125.1 Prochlorococcaceae cyanobacterium
CTTTGCAGGCCATATCGCTGATTGTCCCAGCTTCCTAATTCACTGGATAATGACAGGGAACGGCCTTGCTTCCAGTTTGCCTTGTTTTCTAAACCTATTGCTCCTCCAAACGTCCCGCTTCCATAAAGAGACCCCGGAGCGCTATGGGTTATGGAAACATGATCGACAAACTCGAGTGGCGTCTGGGATAAATCACATTGACCGAGGGTTAGGGAATTGATCGGGAAACCGTTCCAGGTTACAGAAGTATGGCCCCCCTGAGTTCCTCTAAGGTTAGGAACGGCCAGTGAACCTCGTGAACCGTATGATTTGACGTAAACAGGAGATGTTGAAGATAGAAGCTCATCCAGATTGTTTGGACGATTATTTTCAATGGTCATCGAATCAAGGATGGATGTTTTCTGATCCTCGGAATAAAAATCTTTCCTGTTTGTGCTTACCTGAACCTCCTTGATTTTATGTACTTTTTGGGAGTATGGATGTTGTGCATGAACTGTTCCAAAGGGAAGTATCAGGAATATCAGCATCCATATTGTGATGCTCTTATAATAACCGGCCATGATGTTCATTTTATGCAGGTCGATCAGAGGTGGAGATAACGGCATGCACGAAGTCGACATGACCAAATGCCTGCTGCTCTCCATGAACCAGTGGAAACACCAGCACGGCCCAGCCACCCCAGTGGTGGAACGGGTGCATCTGCAGGTGGGGGCCTTCACCTGCGTCGAACCGGACCAGCTGGTCACCACCTGGCAGGTGGCCGTGCGCGGCAGCTGGCTCGACGGCGCCGAACTGGTGATCGAAGCGGTGCCCCTGGTGGGGCGCTGTCTGATCTGCAACGCCACCTACAGCCCCGATCCCCGGCAGGCCTACCGCTCCCCCTGCTGCGATCAGCCGATGGAGGAGATCGTCAGCGGCCGGGAGCTGCGCATCCGCTCGGTCGAGTACCTCCCGGGCGACCAGCCGGCAGTCCCGCAGGCAGCCGATCCGGCCATCGATCCAGCCAGTTCTTCAGCCCTCCATTCACACGCCGCCGCCAGCGCGCTCTGACCGCCATGCACATGCCCCTGGAAGACACCCTCGGCCTCAACCTGCTGGCCGCCAACCAGCACCAGGCCGCGCACAACCGCGAACACTTCGACGCCTGGCGGCTGCTCTGTCTCAACGTGATGAGCAGCCCCGGCGCCGGCAAGACCTCCCTGCTGGAACGCAGCCTCGCCGCCCTGGCCTCTGAGTACACCATGGCGGTGCTGGAGGGCGACATGACCACCCAGCTCGACGCCCAGCGCCTGGAGGCGGTGGGGGTGCCGGTGGTGCCGATCACCACCGGCCGCAGCTGCCATCTGGATGCGGCAATGGTGAGCGGCGGCCTGAAGCTGCTGTGCCAGCGCCTCGATCCCGCAGCCCTTGACATCCTCTGGGTGGAGAACGTGGGCAACCTGGTGTGCCCCGCCGAATTCGAGGTGGGCGAGCACCGCAAGGTGGCCCTGCTCAGCGTCACCGAGGGCGACGACAAACCCCTGAAGTACCCGGTGATGTTCCGCGAGGCCCACTGCGTGCTGATCACCAAGATCGACCTGCTGCCCCATCTGCCGGTGCAGCTGGAGCGCATCGAGGCCCACATCCGCCAGGTGAACCCCCGCTGCGCGGTGATCCCGCTGTCCGCCGGCAGCGGCGAGGGCCTCGAAGCCTGGCATCACTGGCTGCGGAGCCAGGTCAACACCTGCGCCACCCCGGCCCTGGTCAACGCCTGATTCCCAGCACGACTGTCCTCCAGATCGCCACGATCCCGCCATGCGCCTTCCCTTTCTTCATCGCTCCAGCGCCTCCTCCAGCGTGTCCTGCAGCCCCTCCTCCAGCTCCGCTGCCTCCGGCCGTCGCCGCCGCCGCCTGCTCTCCACCCTGCTGCTGCTGGGCCTGGGGGCCACCACCCTCAGCGCCTGCGGCGGCGGCGGCGCGCCCGACGGCGCGGTGCGCATCGGCTACAGCGCCTGGCCGGGCTGGATCCCCTGGAAGGTCACCGAGGAGAAGGGCCTGTTCGGCGTGCCGGTGACCCTGCAGTGGTTCGACGGCTATCTGGATTCGATCAACGCCCTCAACGCCGGCCAGCTCGACTGCAACAGCCAGACCCTGAACGACACGATCAGTTCCATCGCCGGCGGCGCCGATCTGCAGGTGGTGCTCACCAACGACAACTCCACCGGCAACGACCAGATCATCGTGGCCGAGGGCATCAACTCGGTGGCCGATCTGGAGGGCAGACAGGTGGCCGCCGAGGAGGGCACGGTGGATCACTACCTGCTGCTGCTGGGCCTGGAGGAGGCCGGCCTGAGCGCCGACGCCATCACCTTCGTGCCCCTGGAGACCGGTGCCGCCGCCGCCGCCTTCGTGGCCGGCCAGGTGGACGCGGTGGGGGTGTTCGCCCCCTTCACCACCCAGGCCCTGCGCCGCGAGGGCAGCGCCACCCTGTTCAGCTCCGCCGATTTCCCCGGTGCCATCAGCGACCACCTGGTGTGCCGCCGCGAGTTCGTGGAGGCCAACCCCGAGAAGCTGCAGGAGGTGGTGAATGCCTGGTTCGCCACCCTGGCGGCGATGGAGGCCGACCCCGAGGGATCGCTGGCCATCCTCAGCGCCAGGGCCGGCGTGAGCGAAGAGGAGTACCGGGAGTACGAGGCCGGCACCACCCTGTTCAGCCTCGAGGACAACCTCAGGGCACTCGAGCCGGGCACCACCATGGCCTCGCTGCCCTTCGCCGCCGAGCAGATCAGTGCCTTCCTGCAACAGGTGGGACTGGCGGCAAGCCCGCCGGATCTGGACGGCCTGTTCGAGGACCGCTTCGTCAAAGCGGTCCAGGCCAACTGAGCCGAGGAGCGGGGGGCCGGCCATGGCGCGACTGAAGGAGCTGCTGCGGCATCCCTGGCTGCTGGGCATCACCGGCGTGCTGGCGGTGCTGCTCGTCTGGACGCTGGCCACCAGCCTGAAGCTGGTGGATCCCCTGTTCCTCCCCAGTCCAGCCGCTGTGCTGGAGGCAGGCCAGGCCCAGGTCAGCCAGGGGCTGCTCTGGGCTGACCTGGTGGCCAGCGTGGGGCGGGTGCTGGGCGGTTTCGGCCTCTCGGCCGTGGTCGCCCTGCCGCTGGGAATCGCCATGGGCACCAGCACGGTGATCAACCGGTTGCTGGAGCCGCTGATGGGCCTGATCCGCTACATGCCGGCACCGGCCTTCATCCCCCTGCTGATCATCTATTTCGGCCTGGGAGAGCTGCCGAAGATCCTGCTGATCTTCATCGGCACCCTGTTCTTCAACACGTTGATGATCATGGACGCGGTGAAGTTCGTGCCCCGCGAACTGGTGGAGACGGCTCTCACCCTCGGGGGCCGCACCTCCCAGGTGCTGCTGCGGGTGATCACCCCCTGCATCGCCCCCCAGGTGATCGACGCCTACCGCATCAACATGGCGGCCGCCTGGAACCTGGTGATCGTGGCCGAACTGGTGGCCGCCACCGAGGGGCTGGGCCGACGCATCAGCCTGGCCCAGCGCTTTCTGCGCACCGACGAGATCTTTCTGGGCCTGATCGTGATCGGCCTGATCGGCCTGGTGATCGATCTGGGGTTCCGGCTGGTGATGCGCCGGGCCTGTGCCTGGGCCAACTGAACCGCCATCCACTCCGCACCATCCGCCATGCAGCTGCGCGTCGACCAGGTGGACAAGAGTTTCGGCACGGGCCGCAACCGCAAGCTCGTGCTGGATCAGATCTGCTTCAGCGTGAACACCGGCGAGTTCGTGGCCCTGGTGGGCAGCTCCGGCTCCGGCAAATCCACGATCATGCGGCTCGTGGCTGGCCTGGATCGGCCCACTGCGGGTGTGATCAGCATCGATGGCATCCCCGTGCGCGGCCCGGGGTCGGACCGGGGGATGGTGTTTCAGAAGTACAGCCTCTACCCGTGGCTCACGGCGGCGCAGAACGTGGCCTTCGGCATGGAGCTGCAGGGACTGAACCGGCGCGAGATCCGCGAACGCACCAGCTACTTCCTCGAGGTGGTGGGGCTGGCCGACGCGGCCCGGCGGCTGCCGCGGGAACTCTCCGGCGGCATGCAGCAGCGGGTGGCGATCGCCCGCGCCCTGGCCGCCCAGCCCCGGGTGCTGCTGCTCGATGAACCCTTCGGCGCCCTGGACCTGCAGATCCGTGAGTCGATGCAGGAGTTCATGCACGATCTGTGGCAGCGCACGGGGCTGACCGCCCTGCTGATCACCCACGACCTGGAGGAGGCCCTGCTGCTGGCGGGTGAAGTGCACATCCTGGCGCCCAACCCGGGGCGGATCGTGCGCACGGTGGCCGTGGAGCTGGATCGCTCCGATCTGCGCCAGCTGCGGGTGTCCCCCGAATTCCTGGGCCTGCGCGAAGCGCTCGCCAGCTGCCTGCGCGGCATGGATCCCACACTCACGCCGGCGGCATGAACTCCTCGGGCTGGATGCCCAGGTACACCGCCTCCTGGAACAGGGCCTGCTTGGCGGCGGCGTCGCGGCGCTGCTCGGCTTCGGCAAACCGCCGGCGCAGGGAATCCACCAGCGCCGGGCGGCGGGGGTCTGGGCCAGCCCCGGAACGAGCCTCGGACTGGGTCATGAACAGCGACGGGGCCATGGGCTGGTTGGTACCGCACCCCAACAATCACAACCCTAGGGTCCAGGCCGGTGACAACACCTACCGCGCCTGGGCCTGGGGCGCTGCTGTGATTCTTCCCAGCCCCCACGGCCAGCCCCTCGCCCGCCACCACGTCCAGGATGTCCCCAGGCAATGCTGAATGGCCCCCTCCGCTCCGGCCCTGATCGAACGCTCCCGGCTGGCTGAATTCAACGAACGGCGCAATGGTCCTGCGGCCCTGCGGCTCCTCACGCACCTGGGGCTGATCGCCGCGGGGGGCCTGCTCTGGGGCCAGCAGGCCCTGCCCCTGCCGCTGCGCCTCACCGGCCTGGTGGTCTGCGGGGTGGGCCTGGCCACCGCCTTCGCGGGCCTGCACGAGTGCTGCCACCGCACCGCCTTCAGCAGCAATCGCGTCAACGATGCGGTGGCCTGGCTGCTGGGGCTGCTGAGCTTCTACAACGCCACCGCCTACCGCCGCTACCACCAGTGGCACCACCGCTACACCCACCAGCCCGGGCTGGACCCGGAGCTGGATGATCCCGTGCCCACCAGCCTCGGTGCCTACCTGCTGGAGCTCAGCGGCTGGCACTGGTGGACCGGCAAGCTGCGCGGCCATGGACGGCTGCTGTGGGGAGATCTCGCCTCGGTGCCCTACCTCGATGATCAGTTGATTGCCCAGGTGCGCCGCTCGGCCTGGCTGCAGGCGGGGATCTATGGGGTGCTGGTGGCGCTGTCGCTGATCGGCGGCAACGGCTTCCTGCTCTGGTTCTGGCTGCTGCCCCTGGCCGTGGGCCAGCCCTTTCTGCGGTTTGTGCTGCTGGCCGAGCACAGCGGCTGCAGCTTCAGCGCCGACGGCACCGCCAACACCCGCACCACCCGCACCTTATGGCCGGTGCGCTGGCTGATGTGGAACATGCCCTTCCACGCCGAGCATCACCTCTACCCCTCGCTGCCGTTCCACGCCCTGCCGGCGGCCCACCAACTGATCGGCCCCCACCTGCGGCACCTCGATCACGGCTATCTGACCGTGCACCGCCGCCTGCTGGCCAACCTGCCGGCCCTGGCCCTGCCCGCCGGCGGCGCGGCCTGAGGCCGGAGGCATGACCCCACCATCCGCGGCACCACCCACAACGGCTCCACACCGCCACCAGGACCTCCATCCCCTGGGCGCCTTTCCCCTGGCCTGCGGCCACACCATCCCCGAGGCCAGGATCAGCTATCTGCAGATCGGTGAGCTCAACGCGGAACGCAGCAACCTGATCCTGGTGCCCAGCTCCTACGGCGCCCGGGTGGAGGACCTGGCCTGGCTGGCGGGACCTGTGTTCGATCCGGTGCGCTGGTGCGTGCTGATCGCGGGAATGTTCGGCAACGGCGCCTCCAGCAGCCCCAGCCACGGCGCCATGGGCCTGGCGGAGCAGGGCTGGGTGGTGGATCACCGCGACAACGTCGCTGCCCAGCGCCGGCTGCTGGTGGAGGGGTTCGGCGTGGAGCGGCCGGCGCTGATTTATGGCTGGTCGATGGGTGCCCAGCAGGCCTACCGCTGGGCGGTGGACCATCCCGGGCTGGTGGAGCGGATCTGCTGCGTGTGCGGCACGGCGCGCACCTCCCCTCACAACCGCCTGTTCCTGCTCTCCCTGCGCCAGGCCCTCACCGCCGACCGCCACTGGAACGGCAACGGCTTCGATGC
The DNA here is from genome assembly GCA_046498125.1 of Prochlorococcaceae cyanobacterium. Classification (GTDB taxonomy): domain Bacteria; phylum Cyanobacteriota; class Cyanobacteriia; order PCC-6307; family Cyanobiaceae; genus NIES-981. Next base: position 6,328 of record JAWOBH010000303.1, read on the forward strand.
CGAGCCCGAGCAGGGCCTTGTCACCTTCGCGCTGATCTACGCCAGCTGGGCCGCCAGCCAGCCCTTCTTCCGCACCATCTGCGAGCCCGTGGAAGAGCACGTGCGCCAGCAGTGGCTGCCCTACTACCAGCGCCATGACCCGCGCGACCTGATCGCGATGCTCGACACCTGGCTGGCCCACGACG
>JAWOBH010000305.1:0-4196 GCA_046498125.1 Prochlorococcaceae cyanobacterium
GGCCCTGATCCTGCGCAACCTGCGTGACACCCACGCGGCGATCAGCACGATTCCGGCCGCCGACCCGAAGGCCATCGCCGCCGCCCTGGAGCGGCTCCAGGAGGCCTGGAACGATGCCCTCAAATTCAAGGACGACGCCCTGGCGGCCTTCCGCCTGGGCTACCTGGGGCTGCCGGAGCGGGGCCTGGCCGAACAGCTCACCTGGGCCTGCTGCCAGGCGATCGCCGAGCGGCTGGCCGGGCTGAGCGACGATGTGGCGATCCCCCAGGAACTCCAGGCCCTGCCCGCCGCCCTGGCCTCCACCTACTACGCCAACCTGTCGGTGTTCCGCTCGGCTCCCGACACCTGGGCGATCGATCAGCTGTTCCCGGTGCTGCCCCTGCAGCGGCTGGCAGAACGGCCCACCAGCCTGGGCAGCTTCGCTGATCTCACCTGCGATTCCGACGGCAAGCTGGCCCGCTTCATCGACAGTGGCCAGGTGAAGTCCCTGCTGGAACTCCACCCCCTGCGCACCGGCGAGCCCTACTGGATCGGCCTGTTCCTGGCCGGCGCCTACCAGGAGGTGATGGGCAACCTGCACAACCTGTTCGGCAGCACCGACGCGGTGCACATCCGCCTGGCCCCCGGCGGCGGCTACCGGGTGGATCACGTGGTGCGCGGCGACACCAATGCCGAGGTGCTGCAGGCGATGGAGCACGACCCCCAGCTGCTGCTCGAGCGGCTGCGCATGGCCAGCGAGACGGCGATCGCCCAGGGCCAGCTGGCGATCGGCGATGCCCGCCGGCTGATGGACCACCTGGAGACCAGCCTGCGCCAGACCACCTACCTGCAGGCCTGCTGAGGCCCCCATCCCAAACCGCTCCGGCCCCGGGCCGCTCAGGGGATCAGCAGGGGCCAGGCCAGGGCTGTCCACAGCAGCTTGCAGCCAAGATGCAGGGCCTGATCCCCTGTGATGCCATAGAGCTTGCGGCACTTGCCCAGATCGATGCCGGCATGAACGATCCACTCCGCCAGGCCCAGCAGCGGCAGGCCGGTGATCGCGGCCACCACCAGGCCATGGACGGCAGCGTGGGCGCAGAGCCACCAGCCCCAGGGCAGCACCCCCCCCTTGCCCGGACACTTCTCCACGGCCATGCGATCGCTCTGGAGGGCGAAATCGGCCAGGAAATGCCCCATCGCCAGCAACAGGGCCAGATCAAACCAGGAGCTGACGGCAACCACGACGACGTTGGGGGCCTCGACCCGGACACGGACCTGGACCGGTCCAGGATGGCCCCCTCAGAATGCCGGCCAGCTGGGAGCACGGCATGAAGTGGCTGGCGCTGGCCCTGGCGGCCGCCGTGGCCCATCTGCTCCAGCGGCTCACTCCCAGCGCCTGGCTGGGGGCCACGGCCTGGGTGTTGCTGGGCTGGACCCTGGTGCGGCTGGGCTTCTGGCTGTTGCTGGAGTGGCCGGCCCGCCGGGGCTGGTGGCGGGAGCCCCCCAAGATCCTGCGCGACCTGGGCCAGTTGCTGGCGGGCAGCGCCCTGACGCTGGTGATCCTGCACCGGCAGGCGGGGGTGAACCTGGTGGGCCTGGTGACCACCTCGGCGGTGCTCACCGCCGTGCTGGGCCTGGCCGCCCAGCAGACCCTCAAAGACCTGTTCGCCGGCATCAGCCTTCAGCTTGATCCCCCCTTCCAGCTGGGTGACTGGGTGGATCTGGGCGACATCTCCGGGGTGGTGGAGTCGCTCACGCTGATGAACACGCGGCTGCGCAATCTGGAGGGAGCCCGCATCGCCGTGCCCAACGCCACCGTGGTGCAGACCGGGCTGAAGGGGTTTCGCCAGCACGACCCGGTGGGCACCCGCCTGAGCTTCGGGCTCGATTACGCCCTGCCGCCCGATCAGGCGATGGCCCTGATCCACACTGTGATGGCCGACCACCCGCTCGTGCTCAGCAGCCCCGCTCCCCAGGTGTGGCTGCAGGACTACGGCGACAGCGCCCTGGTGTATGAGCTGCTGATCTGGCACCACGACGCCCGGCTGGGGGTGCGCAACCAGCTGCGCAGCGATCTGCTCGCCCAGCTCTGGTATGCCCTGGCCCGTGACGGCTGGAGCATTCCCTTCCCGGTGCGGGACATCCAGCCCCGCCGCGCCCGGCGCGACCGGGCAGATCCTGCCCAGCTCAGCCCGCGCCGGTGCGCCAGCCTGTTGAGCGGCAACCCCCTGTTTGCCGAGCTGGATCCTCCCCAGCTGGAGGCCCTGGCCGAGGGCTGCCGCGTCCTGCGCTTCGGTCCCGGCGAGGCGGTGATCCGGCAGGGGGACACGGGCGACTCGCTGTACCAGGTGGTGGAGGGTCGTCTCACGGTTCTGGTGGCGAGCCCGGGCTCGCCCGGGCGAACGGTGGCCGAACTACGGCGGGGCGATGTGTTCGGAGAGCTGGGCCTGTTCGCCGGCGAACCCCGCAGTGCCACGGTGCGAGCGCTCGAGGCCTGCGTGCTCCTGGAGGTGCGGCGCCGCCAGCTGACGCCGTTGCTCGCGGCCCAGCCGGGCCTGGTGGAACGCTTCGGTGAGCTGATCGAACAGCGCAGCTCGGCGACCCGGGAGGCCACGCGAGCGGGCCCGGGGCCTCCCGTCCAGGGCGGCGGACTGGCCGCCCGCATCCGGCTGTTCCTGCATCAGGTGCGGGACGGGGTCAAGCTGGGGTGACCCTGAGATCGGCGATGGCCTATCCCCTGCTCGCCAGGTTCCTGATCCCCGCCCCCCTGCTGACGCTGGCCCTGGGCGGAGCGGCGCTGGGCCAGACCCCGGTGCAGCTCAGCTGCAGCGGCACCGTGCTGGACAGCCGCGGCAGCGCCGAGATCCAGCGTGTCATCGACGCCCTCGACATCTCCCTGCGCCTGCAGGCAGAGGCCGCCACGGCCGACGAGGCCCTGGCGGAGCTCCAGCTGCGCCTGGCGGCGGTGCGCACGGCCCTGCAGGACCTGAAGGTGGAGGAGTTGCAGGTGAGTTCGCCATCCACCTGGCCGCGGCCGGCCCAGCGCGGTCGCCCCGCGGTGGTGGAGGCCAACCTCTCGGTGCAGGGCCGGCTGCAACCCCAGCGCCTGCAGCAGCTGGTGCGCCAGGTGGGCAGCCTGCCCGGGGTGCGTCTGGCGCCGGTGAGCACCCGCGCCGATGCCCGTGAGAACCGGGAGACACGCCGCCGGCTGCTGCAGCTCGCCTACCAGGATGCCCTCGAGCAGGCCCAGGACATCGCTGCCGCCATTGGACTGAGCCAGCCCCGGCCCCTCCGTGTGCTGGTGGAGAGTGGGCCACGGCCGATGCCCATGCGGGCGATGGCGGCAGAGGATGCTGCCGTGCCGCCCTTCGATCCCGATGAGCTGGCCCGGCCCACCGATCGCCTGCAGCTGCAGGTGGTCTTCTGCACCCCCTGAGGCGCCCTTTGCAGCGCGGTGAGCCAAGCCCCCAGCCCCCTCAGCCCAGAGCGGCGCGGAGCTCTGAGCGCGCCTGCTCCAGCGCCCCATCCAGGGCGGCGCCGTCGCGCCCGCCGGCCTGGGCCAGGTTGGGCCGGCCGCCACCGCCGCCGCCGCACAGCCTGGCGATGCCGCCGATGAAGGCCCCCGCTTTCTGCCCGGTGGCGATCACCGCCTTGCCGAAGGCCGCCACCAGGATCACCTTGCCCTGGTCGGCCGGATCGGGCAGGCCGCCCAGCACCACCGCGGCGCCATCGCCAAGCTGGTCGGCAAGGCCCTGGGCCGCTCCCTGAAGGCCGGCGCCATCGACGCCGTCGAGGCGGGCCACCAGCAGCTGGAAGGGCTCGCCATCGGCACCGGCAGTTGACGTTGGCAGCACCGCCTCAGCGCGGGCCGCCAGAGCCGAGGCCTTGGCTGCCGCCAGCTCGCCGCGGGCCGCCGCCAGGGCCTTCTGGCTGGCCTTGAGGTCATCGGCCAGCTGGGCCACCCGCTCCACGATCTCGCCGGGCTGGGCCTTGAAGCGCTCGGCCAGGGGCTTCACCACCGCCTCCCGCTCCTTCAGGTAGGCCAGCACCGCCGGGCCCGCAACGGCCTCGATGCGGCGGATGCCGGCGGCCACGCCGCTCTCACTGATGATCTTGAACACGCCGATCTCGGCGGTGTTGGCCACATGGGTGCCGCCGCAGAGCTCCATCGACACACCAGGCACGTCCACCACCCGCACCACGTCGGCGTACTTCTC
>JAWOBH010000308.1:0-7010 GCA_046498125.1 Prochlorococcaceae cyanobacterium
ATTGACCACGGCCTGGGACTGATCAGCCGTGAGGGTGGGCAGCCTCAGCACCACCTGACGGCCCCCATCGAGCAGCTGGACGGCACTGCCGGCCAGGCGCGGCAGCGGCTCCCCAGCCGCCACCGGCAGCTCCAGGGCCGCCAGGCGGCGCTGCAGGGCCGGGGTGGCGAGCGGGTCGCAGGCCCCCTGACAGCGCCGCCTGGCGGCCCTGGAGCTGCCGGCGGCGGCTGGGGAGCCGCCGCCGCGCCTGGCCGGCAGTGCCGTCCAGCTGCTCGATGGGGGCCGTCAGGTGGTGCTGAGGCTGCCCACCCTCACGGCTGATCAGTCCCAGGCCGTGGTCAATGCGCTGGAGCCCGATCTGGGTGGCATCGAGCCTGCCGGCCTGGGGATCGACACCATCGGTCCCAGCCTCGGAGCCCAGTTGCTGCGGGCCAGCCTGGTGTCTCTGGCGGTGAGCTTCGTCGGCATCGCCGCCTACATCACCCTCCGCTACGACCGCCTGTTCGCCGCCCTGGCCCTGCTCTGCCTGGGGCACGACGTGCTGATCACCTGTGGTGTGTTCGCCTGGCTCGGCCTGCTGGTCGGCGTGGAGGTGAACAGCCTGTTCGCGGTGGCCCTGCTCACTCTGGCGGGCTACTCCGTGAACGACACCGTGGTGGTGTTCGACCGCATCCGTGAGAAACGCCAGCAGCTCCAGGGAGTGTCGCTGGCCGATCAGGCCGATGCCGCCGTGTCCGCCACACTCACCCGCTCGCTGTTCACCAGCTTCACCACCCTGCTGCCCCTGCTGGCCCTGATCCTGTTCGGCGGCAGCACCCTGTTCTGGTTTGCCGTGGCCCTGAGCATCGGTGTGCTGGTGGGGGCCTGGTCGAGTGTCGCCGTGGCCCCCACCCTGCTGCCGCTGCTGGCCCAGCGGTGAAGCGGCGCCTGCCCCTGGTGCCGCTGCTGCTGGCCCTGCTGGCGCTGCTCGACCTGCGCCAGGAGCTTCGCCTGCTGGCCGACCATGTGACGGTGACGGCGCTGGTCTTTCTGGTGCGCTACCACCCGCTGGCGGTGGCGGTGCTGCTGCTGCAGCCAAGCCTCTGGCATCACTACCGCTGATCAGGATCCACTGATCGGACCGTGCCGATCGAGCTCTAAACAATCAGGCCGTTGCCGTCAATCGGCGTGGCGCAGGCGCCTCCAGTCGTCGAGGATGTCACGGATCACGATTTCCCGAACCAGCACCTGCAGGCACACGGCCAGGGGCAGGGCCATCAGCAGGCCGATGGGGCCGAACAGGATCGTGAAGATCACCTGGGCCGAGAGGGTGAGCCCCGGCAGCAGCTGCAGCTGGTGCTGCATCACCGAGGGGGTGATCAGGTAGCTCTCCACGTTCTGGATCAGCACGTAGAGCACCAGCACCGCCAGCGACTTCCAGGGGGAGTCGAGCAGAGCCACCGACATGGGAAAGATCGTGCTCAGGGTTGGCCCCACATTGGGGATCACATTGAGCATGCCGGCCAGAAGGGCGTTGGCCGCCACCAGATTCACCCCCAGCAACGACAGGCCGATCGCCGCCAGCACCCCCACGCACAGGGAACTGATCAACACCCCCACCATCCAGGCGCTGAGCGCTTCACCGCAATGGATCAGCACGCTGCGGAAGCGGCGTCGGTAGAACGAGGGCACCAGCAGCACCAGCACTTCCCGGTAGGCCACGGGCTGCACCGCCACCATCAGGGCCACGGCCACCACGAACACCAGCTGCAGCACGCCGGCCCCCAACCCCCCGGCCAGGCCGACGATCTGCATCGCCCCCTGCCCCAGGTTGGGAATCGGCAGCTGGCCATCGCGCAACAGCCCCTGCCGCAGGCGCTCCACCCCGCCGTCCTGGCTGCCGTAGAGCATCTGGCTGGCGCTGCTGATGGCGTCACGCACCAGGTTGACCAGGGTGGTGGCCGCCGCCGGCAGCTTGCTGATCAGTTCGGCGAACTGATCCACGAAGGGGGGGATCACGGCGGTGCCGATCACCACTCCCAGCACCAGCAGCAACCCCAGGCTGAGCAGCAGGGCCAGGCCGCGGTTGCAGCCCAGCCGCTGCTGGATCCAGGCCACCAGGGTGCAGATCGCCATGGCGATCACCACGGCTGTGAACACCAGAATCAGGCTCTGGCGCAGGTTCCACAACAGCACCAGGGCCGCCAGCAATGCCAGCAGTCCCAGCCACTGTCCAAAGGTCATGGGCGCCGGCGACCGGTCCTGGACCCTATTCACCCTGCTGCTGATCCCCACTGCCGGAGAAGCCCAGCTCGTGGCTGTCGGCGTAGCGCTGGGCGAAACGCATGAAGCGCTCGAAGTCGGTTGTGGTCTTCCAGGTGTAGGTGGCCTCCAGGGCGCTGGGGCGGCCATTGACGAACCGGGCCTTCACCTCCCGGGTCACCAGTTCCCCTTCCTCGTCGACCATGAACATGCCCGTGATGTCGCCGAGGGTTTCCGGTGCCAGGGCGCTGGGCTCCTCGAACACGAACATGGCCTGGCCGGTGACCCCATCGCGGGAGCGGGTCATGCGGATGTCAGGCACGACCGGTTCGTCCACACCCCGGAAGAACTGAATCGCTGCGGCCATACCCGACGAGCAAAACGAGATCTTAGGTGCAGGCTCTGAAACTCCCTGGTCCACCTGCCATGCTCACGGCTGACATAGTGGGTCCACGCTGGCCCGATCAGGTTCGGTCTCCATGCTCTCCGGCCCCCAGGTCACCGCCCCCGCAACCCCCGCCGGGCTGCTGGAGCGCTTTCAGGCAGCATCCGAGCGCCAGCGGCGCAGCCTGCTTCCCCAGCTCGAGCGCCAGGCGCCGGCTCTGCGGCCCCTGATCCTCGATCACATCGCCGGTCTTGACGCCACGGGTGACGACTGGGCGGCGGGCTGTCTGATCCAGCTGCTGGTGCAGGGCGAAGCGGACCAGCGGGAGGCCTTCTTCAGCCGCTACCCCAGCGGCTGGCTGGCCACCACCAGTGCCCAGGGCATCGACTATGCCCCCCTGCAGCGAGCCCTGGCCCTGCAGGACTTCGAGCAGGCCGACCGGATCACCAGCACGGTGTTGCGCCAGCTGGCGGGGCCGGCCGCTGTGACGCGCGGCTATGTGTACTACAGCGAGGTGCCGGCCATGGCCTCCGTCGACCTCGATGCCCTCGACCGGCTCTGGGTCTGCTACTCGCGCGGACGCTTCGGCTTCACGGTCCAGGCCCGGTTGCTGGCCGCCGCCAATGGCCGCTGGGAGCGGCTCTGGCCCCGGCTGGGTTGGAAGGATGGCCTCCAGTGGACCCGCTATCCGGGCGGATTCCAGTGGACGATCGAGGCCCCCGAAGGGCACATGCCCCTGGTGAATCAGCTGCGCGGGGTGAGGCTGATGGATGCCCTGCTCCAGCATCCGGCCCTGGTGCAGCGCCGCCTGCGTTGAGCTCGGCGTCTGCCGGCCTCCTGATGCAGGGGTCTGTTGATTGCAGGGTCCGTCGAGGGGGCTGGGCGGGCCCCCGCCTGCGCCTTACCGTCAGGACGACCCCTGCACAGCCGGGATGACCCTGCGCTGGTCGGACTTCATCACCCCATCCACCCTGCAGCTGGCGCCGCTGGTGGAGCTGCTGCTGGAGCCGGTGCCCTGCCGGCGCCTCCAGGCCGACCTGCAACTGGGCCTGCAGGAGGCCCTGGTCAATGCCGTGCGCCATGGCAACGGCGGCGATCCCGGCAAGCTGCTGCGCATCCGTCGCATCGAAACCCCCTGCTGGATGGTGTGGCAGGTGCAGGATGAGGGGGCCGGCATGCCACCCCACTCCCGCCAGGCCAGCCTGCCGGCCTGCCCTGAGGCCGTGGGGGGACGGGGCCTGTTCCTGATTCAGCACTGTTTTGACGACGTGCGCTGGAGCCGGCGCGGCAACAGGCTCCAGCTGGCGGTGCGCAAACCCAGGCGCTTCGCCGCCGCCCTCAGCGCCCGTGGCTGGGGCAGCCGGGATCGCTGATCTCCGCCCGCAACCACAGCAGGGCGTGCTCCACCAGAGCGACGGCCTGCTCGCGGGCGGGGGAGCTGGCGGCGCGCTGGGGATCGTCGGCGCTCAGCAGCTGCACCAGGGCCGCGGAGAGCTGCTCCGCCCCCCGTCTCGGCCTCTGGGTTTTCAGGGCGTGCCAGTCCCGTTCGGCAATGGCCAGCTGGCGGTGCAGGGCCTCGGCGTGGGCCAGGGCCTGCTCGGGCCAGCCGCGGGGGGCCGACAGCGACGTCACTCCCGAAGCCGATTGCTGTTCTTCCACTGGACGTCCCTGACGGCATGGACCATCCTGGCGGGAGCGCCCTCCGCACGGCCGGATCTGGCCCGTCATTCCAGTTCCCGAGCCGCTGTGTCACCCCCACGCCACCCCACCGCAGTCCGCCGGGCCTGGGCTCCACGGCAACGGCCGGTGCGGCTGTTGCATCTGCTCGATGGTCTGTTCACCCAGGCCACCCTGGCCCGTCGCAGCAGCGGGGTGAGCCAGCGGCGCCAGCAGCAGCGGCTGGCCCTCACCCAGCGGCTGTTGGAGCCACTGCCGCCCGGACTGGTGGCCAGCGGCAGGGAGGGCCAGCGCTTCTGGCAGGGCCTGCGCTGGGCAACGCTGGGTCTGCTCCTGGCCTGGCTGTTGCGGCCCTAGGCCGCCAGGTCTGCAACGCTGGGCCGACGCGCCGACCACACCCGGGTCATGAAGTGATTGTCGGCCTGCACGGCGATGAAGCCCGCGGACTGCAGCCGGGCTTCGATGTCATCACCGATGTAGTCGCGGTAGTAGGGCTCGTGGAACACCCGCCGGAAGTTCTCCATCACCGCCGAGAACTGGGGTGAATCGGCGAGCTGAATCGAGTCGGCGAGCACCAGCACGCCCCCGGGCTCCAGCAGGCGGAAACACTCCTGGATCACGTTCTGCCGGGCCGCAGCGGGCAGTTCATGCATCAGAAACACGCAGCTGATGGCCTGCACGCTGCCGGCGGCGAAGGGCATGGCCTCGGCGTTGCCCTGCACCAGCTGGGGCAGTTCACCCGGCAACTGACCGAGCCAGCGGTTGGCCTGGCGCAGGTAGGCGGTGGAGAGATCCAGCCCCAGCAGCTGGGCGTCCGGCAGGGCACCGCGCAGCTGGCGCAGAGTGCGGCCCGTGCCGGTGGCCACGTCGAGCACGCGGATCTGGCTGGAGGCGCGGTGGGCGAAGCACTCCAGGCCGCGGCGCAGCGGGGCGATCACCCGGCGGCGCATGGGCTCGGCCGTGCCGTTGAACAGCAGCTCCACCTGCAGGTCATAGAGGGCGGCCGAATGGTCGCTGAGGTAGCCGTCCGTCTGGTGGTGGAAGTTCTGCAGGTAGTAGTCGGGGTAGGCCGTGGGGTCAACGCCATCAGGCAGATCGCGCACCCGCCGTTGCTGGCGGCGCTGCCAGGTGCGCGGCAGATCCAGCCACACCAGCGGATAGCGGCCGGCGTAGTCGAGCCAGGGGGCGTCAAACAGCAGCGAGGGGGGGTAGAGCCCCTCCTCCGCCTCCTGCCAGTCGCGGGCGTGGAGCTGATCCATCGCCTGGCGCAGGCGATCGAGCATCTCGGCCGGCACCGGTACGGTGCGAGGGGCGCCATCTGGAGCGAGTGCGCCCATCAGGCGCGTGCTCACCTCCTTGTGGGTGATGCCGAGCAGCGCCTTGCCCTGCTGGAGGGTCTGGTAAGCCAGCTTGGTGAGCTGATCGGGCATGGCGCTGTGGGGATGCCGATCCATTCCAGCCGATCGGCCCTGCCCGCCGCGAGCAGCTGGCCGGCGGCGGTTGAAGACCTGTGAATGAGCCATGGTTTCTGTAGCCGTTGCTACGGAAGGCGGCGACAATGGGGGTGCAGGAGAGCAGGAGGATTGAGCCATGACCGCCCACGCCACGCCAACCGGCCTGCCGGCGGTGGCCCTGCCTCTGCCGGCCAATGCCGCCCGCCAGGGCGGCCCGGCCCGCGAATACCTCGCCTGGGCCAGGGCGCATCAGCACGATCGGCGGCGCCATGCTGCCGAACTGGCCCAGATCACGCGTCACCATGATCCCGGCCGGGAGGCCAGCGCCGTGCATCAGCTGCAGGCCTGGGCCCTGCGCCAGGCCCACAGGCAGCATCTGCACGACAGCGCCATCGCCGCGCTGCGCCACCACTAGGTCCATGCAGGCCCCCGTCAACCAGGCCCCCGTCAACAGGGGGCCTGCTCCTCAATGTCAGGCGGTTGTCCTCAGGCGTCGTAGTACATGGAGAATTCGTGGGGGTGGGGCCGCTGGCGGAGTTGCTGCACTTCCTCGTACTTCATGGCGATCCAGTTGTCGATGAAGTCGTCGCTGAACACTCCCCCTTCCATCAGATAGTGCTTGTCGGCATCGAGGGCCTCGAGGGCGCCATTGAGCGATGCCGGCACCGTGGAGATGCGGGCCAGTTCATCGGCGGAGAGCTCGAACAGGTCCACGTCGGTGCCATCGCCGGGGTCGATCTGGTTCTTGATGCCGTCGATGCCGGCCATCAGCATCGCCGCGAAGCCCAGATAGGGGTTGGAGAGGGCATCGCCGGAGCGGAACTCCAGGCGCTTGGCCTTGGGGCTGGGGCCTGTGAGCGGGATGCGCACGGCGGCGGAGCGGTTGCCCTGGGAGTACACCAGGTTCACCGGCGCCTCGAAGCCGGGCACCAGTCGCTTGTAGCTGTTGGTGGTGGGGTTGGTGAAGGCCAGGAAGCTGGGGGCATGCCTGAGCAGGCCGCCGATGTACCAGCGCGCGGTCTGGGAGAGATTGGCATAGGTGCCCTCTCCGAAGAACATGGGCTGGCCGCCCTTCCAGAGGCTCTGGTGCACGTGCATGGGCCGCCTGCAGGGAGCTTTATCCGGGGGGAAATGTTATCATTATAGACGCCGGAACCGCTCTGACCTTCGGGGTTTTACGCGGCTCGGGTGAATTCGCCGGCGGCATGATAGCGCCCGGCCCCGGCCTGCAGGCCGAATGCCTTGCCGAAAAG
>JAWOBH010000318.1:0-3224 GCA_046498125.1 Prochlorococcaceae cyanobacterium
ACCGAGTATTTCGACAGATTTTCCGACAAATTTCAGTTTTCCTTCAATGTCTGTCAAAATGATCATATCAAGCATGTTTTCTGAAAAGGTCTTTAAAATGGCAGCCTGATCTTCGGTTTCTTCAAGCCTTTTTTGCCCAGCAGCTCGGTGGAGGAGCGCATCGACCGCATGATCCGCGAGAAATCCAGACTGGCCGAGGAGATCGTGGGCTCAGGCGAGGAATGGCTGGGGGGTCTGGACATGGGCCAGCTCAGGGATCTGGTGGCCCTTGGCGATCCGGACGACTGAACCGATGACAACCCTCAACCACTACTGCGAGCGCCTGGGCGCCGGCCTGCTGGCCGAACCGGTGAATGCCGCCACCAACGCTGCCTTTCTGATCGCGGCCTGGTGGATCCAGACCCGAGCGCGGCGGCTGGGGATGAGCGGCGATCCGGGCATCGCCGGCCTCGCCGCCCTGGCGGTGGCCATCGGCGTGGGCAGCTCCCTGTTTCACACCCTGGCCACGCCCTGGGCCCTGCTGGCCGATGTGGTGCCGATCCTGCTGTTCCAGCTGCTGTTCCTGTGGCTCTACCTGCGCCGCCGCACGACGCTGGGGTCGGCCGCCGCCCTGCTGCTGGTGGCCCTGTTCCTGCTGGCCACCCTGGTGAGCCGCACCGGGTCCCAGCTGCTGAACGGATCGCTGGCCTACTACGGGCCCACCCTGGTGGTGCTGCTGGTGCTGGGCTGGCGGGAGCTGCAGCGGCGCCAGCGCCCCCAGCTGCTGCTGGCCGGGGGCGTGTTCAGCCTCTCGCTGCTGCTGCGCAGCATTGATCAGCTGGTGTGCCCCTGGCTGCCGGTGGGCAGCCATTTCGGCTGGCACCTGCTCAATGCCGCGGTGCTGGCCCTGGCCGCTGCGGCCCTGATCCCGCCTGCGGTCGCTTCCGACCCCCCTGCCCCCCGCACCCAGCCATGACCAGCACTCCGATCAGCACCCAGCTCGGCGAGGAGGGGCTGGCCCAGCAGCCCTGGTGGGTGGAGCAGTGGATGGAGCTGATCCACGCCTACCGGTTCAAGAAGCGCCTCGAACGCGCCTGGGACTACGCCCGCTCCGGCAATGTCAGCTCGATCCGCTTCGAGGGCCGGCGGGTGCATGCCCGCGTACAGGGCAGCGACGAGGAGCCCTACAAGGTGAAGCTCTGGCTCGATGTGCTCAGCGATGAGGACTGGGGCTACGTGCTCGACGCCCTCAGCCAGAAGGCCCGCTGGTCGGCCCAGCTGCTGGCCGGGGTGATGCCGGCGGACATCGAGCGAGCCTTCGCCGCCAGCGGCAAGCGCCTGTTCCCGTTCAAGCTCCAGGAGGTGCGCAGCGAGTGCAGCTGTCCAGACAAGGCCAACCCCTGCAAGCACGTCAGCGCTGTCTTCTACCTGATGGGCGAGCGCTTCAGCGAAGACCCCTTCGTGCTGTTCCAGCTGCGCGGCCGCACCCGTGCCCAGCTGCTCACCGATCTGGCCAAGCGCCGCCGGCGGGCCCTGGCCCGGCAGGCCCGCCAGGCGCGCGCCAGCGGCCAGGAACCGGCAACCAGCGAGGCCGCCCCGCCCCCGGTGCATCCGGCCATCACCGACCCCAGCCGCTGGTGGCGCTATGGCGCAGCCCTGGATCCGGATCTGGTGGTGATCACCCCCGCCCTTGAGGGCGACACCGGCCTGGATGCGGCCGGCCCCCTGCCCCTGGCCGAGGAACCCCGCTTCCCGGAGGCCAACCGCCTGTTTCTCGAGCACATCCGCGCCCACGGCAGCCAGATGGCCTCCCTGGCCCTGGCCCGGGCCATGGGCAACGGCCAGGAGCAGAGCCCAGACACCAGCGGTGACTGAACACACGCGGGCAGCTGAATGCCGGCACAGCGATGGGGTGCCAGCTCCGCCGCTGTGGCTGGCGGAACCCACGCTGGCCCTGGCGCAGTGCATTCTCGAGAGTCATCAGCGCGCCTTCGGCACGCCCCTGCTGGCCGGGGTGCGCGCCGATGCCAGCCCGCTCCAGCGCGCCCAGAGCCTGTTCGCCGGCCCGCTGATGGTGCTCGCCCACGACGGCCAGGACCCGGGAGGCGACCCCGGCCCGCGGCTCACCTATGCCAACCGGGCCGCCCTGCGCCTTTGGCGCCGCCGCTGGCGGGAGATGGTGGGGCTGCCCTCCCGGCTCACCGCTCCCGTGGCGGAGCGCACGGCGCGGCGGCAAGCGCTGCTGCAGGCCCGTGCCGATGAAGCGATCAGCGGATACAGCGGCATCCGCATCGACAGCGAGGGGCGCCGGTTCCGCATCCGCAACGCCCGCATCTGGATACTCCCCGACGAGCAGGGACGACCCAGCGGCCAGGCGGCCTGCTTCAGCACCTGGTGGTGGCTGTGAGGCCGGGGCCCGCCCTGGACTGATCGCCCCGATCAGCACGACCAATGGCTGCGGCGGCCAAGGCCAAAACCCCCCTCCTTAGGCTGATCCGAGCACCGCGTCGTCTGAGGAGGATTGGATCATGCCGGCCGCAGTCCCCGCCGTACCCGCCACCACGAACCACGGGACCACGTCCCGCCTGAGCCTGCAGCGGGAGCCCATCGCCGCCGACACCACCGCCATCCGCTCGCTGGACTGGGACCGCAGCCGCTTCGACATCGAGTTCGGCCTGCGCAACGGCACCACCTACAACAGCTTTCTGGTGCGCGGCGAGCGCACGGCCCTGATCGACACCAGCCACCTCAAGTTCGCGGCCACCTGGCTGCCGCTGCTGCGGGAGCAGATTGATCCCCAGGCCATCGATCACCTGATCGTGAGCCACACCGAGCCCGACCACTCGGGGCTGATCGGCCATCTGCTCGATCTCAATCCGGACCTTGAGATCGTGGCCTCCAAGGTGGCGATCCAGTTCCTGGAGAACCAGGTGCACCGGCCCTTCCGCAGCCGGGCCGTGAAGAGCGGCGAGGAGCTGGATCTGGGCACCAATCCCGACAGCGGCGTGGCCCACCGCTTCGAGTTCCTCAGCGCCCCCAACCTGCACTGGCCGGACACGATCTTCTCCTTCGACCACGGCACCGGCATCCTCTACACCTGCGACGCCTTCGGCCTGCACTACTGCTCCGACGACCTCTTCGACGTGGATCCCGGGGCCATCGCCCCGGACTTCCGCTTCTACTACGAGTGCCTGATGGGCCCCAACGCCCGCAGCGTGCTGCAGGCGATGAAGCGCATGGACGCC
>JAWOBH010000034.1:0-5498 GCA_046498125.1 Prochlorococcaceae cyanobacterium
CGGTCTTCTGCCCCTGCAGTCGGTAGGGATTCACCGAGTTCACCAGGGTCACCGGGTAGCGCTCCGCCACCTCCTGCACGATCGCCAGGGCGCGGTCGAAGTTGCCCTGGATGGCGATCACCTCAGCGCCGTAGAGCAGCGCCTGGGCCAGCTTGCCCTGGGCCACGTAGCCATCGGGAATCAGTACGAAGGCCCGCATGCCGCCGCGCCTGGCGTAGGCGGCGGCGGCGGCCGAGGTGTTGCCGGTGCTGGCGCAGATCACCGCCTCCGAGCCCGCCTCCCGGGCCTTGGAGATGGCCATGGTCATCCCCCGGTCCTTGAAGGAACCGGTGGGGTTGAGGCCGTCGTACTTGAGCAGCACCCGCACCCGGTTGCCCACCTGTGCCGCGATCGCCGGAGCGGGGATCAGCGGTGTGGACCCCTCCCGAAGGGTGATCACGGGGGTGCGCTCGCTCACCGGCAGCCAGCGCCGGTAAGCCTCGATCAGCCCCGGCCAGTCCTGCATGGTGGGCTGAGCACTGCCGGGTCCCAAGCCCAGTCGCCGCAGGGATTGGAGCAGGGGCAAGGGTGGGTGGCCGGCTGGAGCGAATCTAGTTGTCGGCTCCTTCGGTCCCGCGCAGGCCGTCGAGGGGGGATTCGGAGAAGAAACGCACCAGTTCGCTCACGGAGCTGGCGCGCTCGGCCACCGCCAGCAGGTTGGGAATGTTCACCTCCAGCTCACTGGTGGGATAGGCCCGCAGGAAGGAGATGGCCGAGATCTCGCCATCACCCTCCACCAGGGCCATCACGATCGCTGAGCGCAGGGCCGGCACTCCCACCCCGGGGGCCTTGAGGGGGTAGATGATCTGGGCCATCCGCTCCAGCAGGGCTTCGCCGATGCGGGTGCCGAGCAGACGGCTCACCAGGGTCACCGGCAGGCTGATCGACTGGTTGAGCAGCTCCGCGACGGTGTCCGGATCCTGCTCGCTGAAGCGGATCACGTCGGCCAGCAGACCCTGGGCCTGGCCGGTTTCAGCCAGCAGCTCCAGGTCGCTCACCGGAATCGAGCGCCGGAAGGCACCACTCACAAACACCAGGTTCTCGGCGGGATGCACGGCCGGGGCGGCCAGGCTCAGGCCCAGGCCAATGGTGATGGCCAGCAGCCGCTGGCGCAGACGGAGGGAGGTCATGGCGCAACCCTAGGGGCTTTTCAGACGCTGACCACTCCAGAGGATGGCCGCAGTGAGGGGTTCACGAGCACGTCGCGCAACAGCCGCACCATGCCCCGTTCGGCCAGGCCGCGGGCCAGATCGGCACCCATGCGGCGCAGTTCCCGTTCACCGACCAGCCGTGGCAGGCGCTTCACCAGCAGCTGGGGCTCGAAGCCCGGCAGAGCCCGCAGGATCGCCACAAGCTGACGGATCGGCTCCAGGCTGAGCAGCACATCGCTGGCATCCTCGGCCTGCCGCTGGCGCAGACCCGGGGGCTGAAGGCGCTCCGGCAGGCGCTTGCCCAGCCGCAGGGTGGTCTGCCAGGCCAGGGCGTCGACCCGGGTGATCACCGAGTCCACCAGCTGGCGGCGCAGCAGGCCACCGTTGGCGGAGAACAGGAAGTCGAGCACCTGATCGAGGAGGCTGTCGAGGTCGAGCTGGGACCCCTGGGCGGCACTGGCGATCAGGTTGTCGAGCCGCTGCCAGCGGAAGACCTCGCCGTCGAAGAGCATTTCCTTGAGGCTCTGGCGCAGGCTGGGGTCGGGATCCTCCATCAGCCGTCGGGCGAAGTAGGGATAGGCGGCACCGAGGATCTTGAAGTTGGGATCCACGCTCAGGGCGATGCCCTCCAGGGTCACCAGCGAGCGGATGATCAGGGCGTAGTAGGGCGGCACCTGGAAGGGGAAGCGATACATCACCCCCGAAAGGTCGTCGGTGACGGCCTTGAAGTCCATGCGGCTGACGCCCATCTCCAGGGCCTGACCGAAAACGCTCTCGAAGGCCGGCACGATCGGTGCCAGATTGACGTCCTCGGCCAGGAAACCGAGGTTCACGAAATCCTTGCTGAGCTTGCCGAAATTGCGGTTCACCAGATGCACCACCGCCTGGATCAGGCCCGTGCGTGCCTCGCGGCTTACCGCGCTCATCATGCCGAAATCAAGGTAGGCCAGCCGGCCGTCGCTCATGGCCAGCAGGTTGCCCGGGTGGGGATCGGCGTGGAAGAACCCGTGCTCCAGCAGCTGCTGCAGGCTGCAGTTCACCCCAACCTGCACCAGGTCATCGGGATCGATGCCCAGCTCACGCACCGCCTCCAGGTTGGTGAGCTTGACCCCATCGATCCACTCCATCGTCAGCACCCTCCGGCTGGTGGCCTGGCGATGGATGCGGGGAACGGCGATGCGTGGGTTGTGGGCATGAAGCTGGGCGAAGCGCTCGGCGTTGGAGGCCTCGTTGAGGTAGTCCATCTCTTCGAACACGCGCGTGCCGAGCTCATCGATCAGGGCCACCAGATCGCTGCGGATCAGTCGCACGTTGCGGTTCAGCCAGGCGGCGAGGTTGCGCACGATGTAGAGGTCGAGCGTGATCTGCTCGCGCAGGCCAGGCCGCTGCACCTTCACCGCCACCCGCTCGCCGCTGTGCAGCACTCCACGGTGCACCTGACCCAGGGAGGCGGCCGAGATCGGTTCGCGCTCCAGCTCCGCGAAGATCTCCCCCACCGGGGCGCCCAGGTCCTCCTCGATGCAGGCCATGGCCAGCTGGGAGTCAAATCCCGGCAGCTGGTCCTGGAGCTGGGCCAGCTCATCCAGCAGCAGCGGCGGCACGATGTCGGGCCGGGTGGAGAGGGCCTGGCCGGCCTTGATGAAGGCCGGGCCCAGGGAGGCCACCAGATCGGCCGCTTCGGTGGCCCTGGCCTGGGCCAGCCTGGGGTTGCGCAGCCGCCGGGTCAGCCAGTCGAAACCCACCCCGAGCAGGAACAGGCCGATCGGTACCAGGGTCTGCCACAGGCGTCGCAGCAGCCGTTCCGGGCGGCCGGCGTAGATGCGGCTGATCGCAGCCTGGTCGTAGGTCAGCAGCCCGGCGGCCTCGATGAAATCGGCCAGTTCTGGGTTGTCGGCCCCGCCTGCCGCAGCGGCGGATCCGGCCGGACGAACGGGTGACGGCTGGTGCACTGCCGCCTCCATGGCCGCCGCGGCCTCCTCCAGTGCCGTGGGCTGCGACGAGTTCGCGTCGCCGGCGTTGGCCTGAGCGCCGCTGCGGGTTTCTGGAGCGGCGGAACTGCTCACCATGGTGTGGATCTCGATGGTGCCGGTATCGCCGCGGGGGCTGGGCTGGTGTTCTCTTCTAAACGACAGAAACTGCCGCTACGGTCGCTGCGTACACCTGTTCTATCCCGCGGCGGCCGTGCTCACCGGACTGCGCCTCGAGAACATCGCCCTGATCGAGCGGCTTGAACTCGACTTCGAGGCCGGCTTCACGGTGCTCACGGGCGAGACCGGTGCCGGCAAGTCGATCCTGCTCGATGCCCTCGATGCTCTGCTGGGCGGCGGCCAGCCCGGCGGCGGCAGCCGCCTGTTGCGTCCAGGCTGCCGTCAGGCCCGGATCGAGGCCAGCTTCGGGCTCACACCGCCGTTGCTGGCCTGGCTGGGGGAGCAGGAGCTGGACGTCGACGACAGTGAGCTGCTGCTCAGCCGCGAGTGGCGGCTCGGCGATGACCGCCTCAGCAGCCGCCACCGCCTCAACGGCGTGGCCGTGAATCGCGTCCTGATCCAGCAGTTGCGGCCGCTGCTGCTCGATCTCACCGTGCAGGGCCAGAGCCAGCAGCTGGCTCGCCCGGGTCAGCAGCGGCGCTGGCTGGATCGCTTCGGCGGCGAGGCCCTGCAGCAGGCCCTGGAGCCGGCGGCCCAGAGCTGGCGGACCTGGCGGGCGGCCGCCACTGCCCTCGAGCAGGCCCGCTGCCACTGGCTGCAGCGGCAGCAGCAGCGGGCTCAGCAGGAGCAGCTGCTGGCTGATCTGGAGGCGGCCGCTCTCGAGGATCCCCAGGAGCGCCTGCGGCTGCAGCAGGAGCAGGACCGCCTCGCCCATGGCGTGCGCCTGCAGGAGGGGGTGATGACCCTGCTGGGCCGGCTGCAGGAGGGGGCCGAGGCGGCACCGCCGGTGCTCGACCACCTGTCCGCCTGTGACCAGGAACTGCAGCTGATGGGTGCTCTCGATGGTTCCCTGGAGCCGCTGCAGGAGCGCCTGGCCGGGGCACTGGCCGACCTGCAGGATCTGGCCCGCGAGCTGGACCGCTATGGCGCAGGCCTGGAGAGTGATCCCGAGCGCCTCGACCAGTTGCAGCAGCGGATCGCCGATCTGCGCGCCCTGGAGCGCCGCCATGGCCTGGACCTGGTGGAGCTGATCGCTCTGCGCGATCGCCTGCGGGCGGAGCTCGCCCCCGGCGGCCCCGCCGCCGAGCTGGAGCAGCTGGCGGTAGCGGAGGCCAGCGCCCGGACCAGCCGCGATCAGGCCAACGCCGCCCTCAGCGCCGCCCGGGCCGCCGCCGCCGAGGCCCTCCAGGCCCAGCTGATGGAGGCCCTGCGGCCCATGGGCCTGGCCCAGGTGCGCTTCGCGGTGGCGCTGGAAGCCTGCGAGCCCGGCGAGGAGGGGGCCGATGCCGTCCAGTTCCTGTTCTCAGCCAACCCCGGCCAGCCCCTGGCACCCCTGGCGGAGGTGGCCTCGGGGGGCGAGATGAGCCGGTTTCTGCTGGCCCTGAAAACCTGCCTGGCGGCGGCCGATCCCCACGTCACCCTGCTGTTCGACGAGATCGATGCCGGGGTCAGCGGCCGCGTCAGCGGCGCGATGGCCGCGTTGCTGCAGCGGCTGGCCCAGCGGCGGCAGGTGTTCTGCGTCACCCACCAGCCGCTGGTGGCGGCGGCGGCCGACCACCACTTCCGCGTGTCCAAGCAGGTGCTGGATGGTCACACCCACACCCGGGTGTCCCACCTGCGGGACACTGGCGCCCGCCAAAGTGAGCTGGCCGAGCTGGCCGGTGGGGACGCCGATGCCGTGCAGTCCTACGCCGCCAGCCTGCTGGCCCGTCAGCCGAGCTGATCGAGGCTCACGAACCGGTAGCCCCGCCGCCGCAGCTCCGGCACCACGTCCCGCAGGGTGTGGAGGGTGGCGGCGATGGTGTCGGGGCGATCGTGCAGCACCACGATGGCGCCCGGATGCACGTTGGCCAGCAGGAACCGGCGCAGAAACCACAGCGGCGGCTGGTTGGTGTCGAAGGGAAACACCGAGCCCAGCACCAGCCGGTAGCCCTCGGCGCGCACGCACTCGAGCATGGCCGGGTGGAACCAGCCGCCTCCAGGCCGGAACCAGCGCAGCGCCAGGGAGCGGGGAGCGGCCGCGCGGCGCAGCACGGCATCGGTGCGTCGCAGCTGATCCCGGAAGGTCTCGGGTGGCAGGCGCGCTGAGACGCTGTCTTCCGCCATGTGGTTGCCGATCTGGTGGCCAGCGGCCAGGGCGCGAGCCACGAAGTCCCCGCCG
>JAWOBH010000255.1:0-18707 GCA_046498125.1 Prochlorococcaceae cyanobacterium
GACGGCACCCGTCAGACCCCCGAAGTGGGTGTTGGTGACAAGGTTCTCTACAGCAAGTACGCCAGCACCGACGTCAAGCTGGGCGCCCATGAGTACGTGCTGCTGTCCGAAAAGGACATCCTCGTCGTCGTCAGCTGAGCATCACTCCGTCCAGTCACACTCTTTCCTCTGGTAACTGCCTTCCATGGCCAAGCGCATTATTTATAACGAGCAGGCCCGTCGCGCTCTCGAGAGGGGCATCGACATCCTCGCCGAGTCCGTTGCTGTCACCCTTGGTCCCAAGGGGCGCAACGTGGTTCTCGAGAAGAAGTTCGGCGCTCCCCAGATCATCAATGACGGCGTCACCATCGCCAAGGAGATCGAACTCGAAGATCACATCGAGAACACCGGTGTCGCCCTGATCCGTCAGGCCGCCTCCAAGACCAACGACGCCGCCGGTGACGGCACCACCACCGCCACCGTCCTGGCCCACGCCATGGTCAAGGCCGGCCTGCGCAACGTGGCCGCTGGTGCCAACGCCATCACCCTCAAGAAGGGGATTGACAAGGCTGCCGACTTCCTCGTCAAGAAGATCGAGGAACATGCCACCCCGATCAGTGACAGCAACGCCATCGCCCAGGTGGGCACCATCTCCGCCGGCAACGACGAAGAGGTGGGCCGCATGATCGCCGACGCCATGGACAAGGTCGGCAAGGAGGGCGTGATCTCCCTCGAGGAGGGCAAGTCGATGACCACCGAGCTGGAGGTCACCGAGGGCATGCGCTTCGACAAGGGCTACATCTCGCCCTACTTCGCCACCGACACCGAGCGCATGGAGGCGGTGCTGGAGGATCCCTACATCCTGCTCACCGACAAGAAGATCGGTCTGGTGCAGGACCTGGTGCCTGTTCTCGAGCAGATCGCCCGCACCGGCAAGCCGCTGCTGATCATCGCCGAGGACATCGAGAAGGAAGCCCTCGCCACCCTGGTTGTGAACCGCCTGCGCGGCGTGCTCAACGTGGCGGCCGTCAAGGCACCCGGCTTCGGTGACCGCCGCAAGGCCATGCTCGAGGACATCGCCGTTCTCACCAACGGTCAGCTGATCACTGAAGACGCCGGCCTGAAGCTGGAGAACGCCAAGATCGAGATGATGGGCAGCGCCCGTCGGGTCACGATCACCAAGGACACCACAACGATCGTGGCCGAAGGCAACGAAGTTGCGGTGAAGGCCCGCTGCGAGCAGATCCGCAAGCAGATGGACGAAACCGACTCCTCCTATGACAAGGAGAAGCTGCAGGAGCGTCTGGCCAAACTGAGCGGCGGAGTGGCCGTGGTCAAGGTGGGTGCCGCCACCGAGACCGAGATGAAGGACAAGAAACTGCGCCTTGAGGACGCCATCAACGCCACCAAGGCTGCGGTGGAAGAAGGCATCGTGCCGGGTGGTGGCACCACCCTGGCCCATCTGGCCCCGGCCCTCGAGGAGTGGGCGGCTGCCAACCTCTCCGGCGAGGAGCTGATCGGCGCCACGATCGTGGCGTCCTCCCTCACCGCTCCCCTCAAGCGCATCGCTGAAAACGCCGGCGTGAACGGCTCGGTGGTGGCCGAGCATGTGAAGAACAAGTCCTTCAACGAGGGCTACAACGCCGCCACCGGTGAGTACGTCGACATGCTGGCCGCCGGCATCGTCGATCCCGCCAAGGTGACCCGTTCGGGGCTGCAGAACGCCGCCTCGATCGCCGGCATGGTGCTCACCACCGAGTGCATCGTGGCCGATCTGCCCGAGAAGAAGGAAGCTGCGCCCGCTGGTGGCGGCGGCATGGGCGGCGACTTCGACTACTGACCGTCGACACCTCTGGGCATCGTTCCAGGGACGGTGCCTCAGATTCCAGGGAGGGCTTCGGCCCTCCTTTTTTCATGCCCGCTCACCAGCAGCCTTGCTGTGGCTTGGCCCCTGGCTCACTCAGGTGGTTCAGTCAGGCTCGAATCTGAGTGCAACGCCGTTGTTGCAGTAGCGCTTGCCGGTGGGGCGCGGCCCATCGTTGAACACGTGACCCTGGTGCCCTCCGCAGCGGCTGCAGTGGTATTCGGTGCGCGGCACGATCAGCTTGAAATCCCTTTTGCTGCTGATTGCCTCGGGCAGGGCCGCGAAGAAGCTGGGCCAGCCGGTGCCGCTGTCGTATTTCGCCTCGGACCTGAACAGGGGCAGGTCGCAACCGGCACAGAGGTAGGTGCCTGGCCGCTTCTCGTCGTTGAGGGGGCTGGAGAAGGGGCGCTCGGTGCCCTCACGGCGCAGCACGGCGTAGCTCTCAGGGCTGAGGCGCTCCCGCCACTGGCTGTCGCTGAGTTGCCAGGCCGGATCGCCGGCCGGACTGGCGGCATCGGCGGCGGTGGCCCGACCCAGCACGGCCGCCAGGGCCGGCCCCAGCGAGCCCAGTCCGAGAATGGCCAGCAGGCTGCGGCGTTTGAGCATCAGCCGATCAACCCAGCCAGCCGGCGCTCAGCACAACCGCCAGGGACAGGAACACGAGCAGCAGGGTCCAGGTGATGCGATTCAGGGTCTGTTCAGCGCTGCGGGCGCTGGTGAACATCGAGCCGCCGCTGGCTGCCAGCCCGCCCATGCCGTCGCCCTTGGGACTGTGGAGCAGCACCGTGACGATCAGCAGCACGGCTGATCCCACCCAGACCCAGGTGAGCACGCTGGCGAGCATGGTGAATCCCTGTTGGCAGGGTCAGCCTAGAGGCTCAGAACCCAGAACCCCGAGGGGTCAGACGCCCAGCGCCTGGGGGACGCGGTTGGGAAGGGCACGGACACCGGCGGGCACCACCAGCGACACCCCACTCATGGTGGGAGGTTTGGGAAGATTCAGGATCTCCAGCAGGGTGGGAGCGATGTCGGCCAGGCCGCCGTGCTCGCGCAGCTGGATGTCATTGCCATGGCCGGGCAGCCTACGCTTCTCCCCCTCCACCAGGATCACGGGCACCGGATTGGTGGTGTGGGCTGTCCAGGGCCGGCCGTCAGCTCCCTGCATCACCTCGGCGTTGCCGTGGTCGGCCGTGATCAGCATGGTGCCACCCATGCGGCCGGTGGCCTCCAGCAGCCGCCCCACACAGCGATCCACGGTGCCGACGGCGGCGGTGGCCGCCTCCATCTTTCCGGTGTGTCCCACCATGTCGGGGTTGGCATAGTTGATCACCACCAAGGCATAGATGCCCTTCTCGATGGCGGCGATGCAGCTGTCGGTGAGCTGCTCAGCCGCCATCTCTGGCACCTGGTCGTAGGTCGCCACCCGCGGTGAGGGCACCAGGTGACGTTCCTCGCCAGGAAACGCCTGTTCGATGCCCCCGTTCATGAAGTAGGTGACATGGGGGTATTTCTCGGTTTCGGCGGTGCGGAACTGGCGCAGCCCCGCCTCTGACACCACCTGCCCGAGCAGACCGTCAAGGGATTCCGGCGGAAAGGCCACCGCCACTGGTAGACCCTTCTCGTACTGGGTGAAGGTGACCACGGCCAGATCGCTGAGCAGGGTGCGCTCGAAGCCGCTGAAGTCGGGCAGCACCAGGGCCCGGATCAACTGCCGCATCCGGTCGGGGCGGAAGTTGAAGCAGATCAGGCCATCGCCGGACTTCACCTGGCCGTCGGCCACACGCACCGGCTCGAGAAACTCATCGCCCACCTCCGACTCGTAGGAGGCCTCAATCACCTCGGTCGCGCTCAGGGGCGAGCACGGCTCGGCTTCCGTGAGCAGCCGGTAGGCCTTCTCGGTGCGATCCCAGCGGGTGTCGCGGTCCATGGCCCAGTAGCGGCCGCAGAGCGTGGCGATGCGGCCCACCCCTGCCGCCTCGATCTGCCGCTCCAGCTCGGCCAGGAAGCGCGGCGCACTGTTCGGCGCCGTGTCGCGGCCATCGGTGATCACATGCACGCAGACATCGCGCAGGCCGCGGGCGGCCGCCCAGTGCAACAAACCACCCAGGTGGTCGATGTGGCTGTGCACACCCCCGTCGGAGCAGAGCCCGATCAGATGGAGGCTGCCGCCGTTGGTGAGCAGACGCTCGGCCAGGGCCTCGAGGGCGGGGTTGTCTGCCAGGGAGCCATCGCGCACGGCCTGGCTGATCCGCACGAGCTCCTGGCGGATGATGCGGCCACTGCCGATGGTGAGGTGCCCCACCTCGGAATTGCCCATCTGATCGTCGGGCAGCCCCACCGCCGCACCGCTGGCTTCGATCAGGGAGTGGGGATAGGCGTGCCAGAGGGCATCCATCACCGGAGTGTCGGCGGCGCGGATGGCGTTGTGATCGTCCCCGGGACGGTATCCCCAGCCATCCAGGATGGTGAGCACGACCGGGGCGACCGGTGTCTGGGGGGCAGAGCCGTTGGCGGTGGTTGCGGTGGATGTCGTGCTGGCCGTTCCGGCTGAAACCTGGGTTGGGGAAGCTGACATCTGGGACGAACCTGAATTCACCGAACGACTTGCAGCCAGCGTGTTGACGGAAAGGGCGTGCTCAATAAATAGTGTGCACGGGCAATCAAGATTGCTGATGCACGACTCCAAAACCCAACCTACAGCCTGATAGTTGTGGTTCCGTTCCAGCTCTCCCTTCCCGTCAGGTTTTGGTCACATCGGGGCTGTCCCTAGGATTCGTGCAACCGCCGGCGGCCCATGGAGCGCCTGGAAATCCTCTCCAGGACCGAGCTCTCCCGCACCCTTGACCGGTTGGCCACCCAGGTGCTGGAAGCGGTGGTGGACAGTCGTCGCCTGGTTCTGCTCGGCATTCCCACCCGGGGGGTGGCCCTTGCGGAGGTGCTGGGTGCCCGCCTGGCCGAGCTCTGCGGCCACGCGGTGGAGCAGGGCAGCCTCGACCCCACCTTCCACCGTGACGATCTCGATCGCATTGGCACGCGGCTGGTGCAGGCCACCGATCTGCCGGTGGATCTCGATGGCCGCCACGTGCTGCTGGTGGATGATGTGATCTTCACCGGCCGCACGGTCCGGGCCGCCCTGGATGCGCTTCAGGCCTGGGGCCGGCCACGCCGGGTGAGCCTGCTGGTGATGGTGGACCGGGGCCACCGGGAGCTTCCCATCCAGCCGGACTTCTGTGGTCGCACCCTGCCCACCAGCCGTCAGGAAACCATCCAGCTCTGCCTGATGGGCGTGGACGGGGAGGAGGGGGTCTATCTGCTGCGGCCCTGAGGTGCCCCACTCCTGCCCTCAGGCTGGCTCCAGCTCGTCGCTGCGGAAGTGGGCGCGGAATTTGCCGAAGGCCACCACCACCGGAAGGGTAGGGCTGATCACCCGGCCTTTCCAGTCGTTGAGAACCGACAGCACTTCACCCTCCTGTCCCTGCAGATCGAAGGCCTGACCCCGGTGCTGGGGATGGTGGTACACCACCACGCTGCTGCAGACCTTCACCTGATCTCCTGGCTGCATGGCCTCCCCGGGATGTCAGGCCAATCCTGTCACGCAGCCCGTCAGCGCTGGCAGGCCGATTCCGGGCCCAACTCCACCACCCGTCCCCCCAGGACTTCACAGGCTTTGTTGAAGGCCTCCCAGTCGTCCATCCCCTGGGCGATCAAGCGACTCACCTCGGCATCGAGGCGCTCGATCGGCACGCTGTGGCGCAGTTCCCCGTGGCTGTCGCGCTGGCGCTCCTGCTCGCTCAGTCGGTTGAGGTTGGCCTTCACCTGGGCGCGAACCTCCTCCCCCTGCTGCTGCCACCAGGGATGGTCCAGGCGGTTGAGGGCGTCGAGAGCTTCCCACCAGCGCTGTTCCTCCACCAGGCGCCGCGATCGCTCCAGCCCCTGGCGGTTCCGTTCCCAGATCTGGCGCAGCTGATCGCCCAGGGCTGAGCGATCCGGTCGGCGGTGCTCGCCCATGGGCTCCAGGCGAGCCAGGCTGGCGTCCAGATCGCCGGCCTGGAAGAGCTCCAGGGCCTGTTGCTTGAGGCTCTGTTGCCAGTCGTCGAGCAGACGGCGATCTTCAGGGGTTCCGATCTCGGAGTTCACCACCTGCAGCTGCAGCCGCAGGGCCTCGGCCCAGCGGCGCTGCTCCCACAGCTGGGCGGCCTTGCTGCGGCGGCATTCCCCCTGGGCGCCGGGCGCCCGGTCTCCCAGCCAGCGCAGGGCCTGCAGTTGCTCGCCATAGCGCAGGCAGGCGTCCAGGTCTCCCCGTTCAGCGGCCCGCTCAAGCCGCTGGGGCAACTGCCGCTCCCACCAGTACACGCCCCCGAGACCGAGGGCCACCAAACCCAGGGTGAGGCCCAGCCAGAGTCGAGGCAGCCTGTGGTGGCGCAGGGCCAAGGGGAACGCGCGCGATCTCCCATTGTTATGGGAGGAGGGACCGGCTGGAGGCCTGCGGGTGCGGCAGCGCCGGCGTCCACCGCCGGGCGGGCGGGCGAGAACGGCTCTCAGCGCACCACGCCCAGGCGGATCGTTCCCAGGCGCTGGCCGCTGAGCAGGTCGGTGGTGTCCACCAGCAACTGGCTGCCGGGGTCGATCCTGAAGCTCAGCCGCAGGCGATCCTGCCCCCGCTGCCCGGGTGGTCTCAGCGGCAGGGCCGTGGTGCGCTGGTCCCAGGGCTGCACCCGGGCGGCACCGGCGCCGCGGCTGCGCAGCACCGGCAGGCCGGCTTCAAACACCACTTCGCGGCGCTGTTCGTCGAGGGGTTCCCCCAGCACCAGCTCCAGCTCCTGCTGGCCGTCGTGACTGCAGGCCAGCACCAGCTCCAGGGGCTGATCGGTGGGCCAGCTCTGCCCGGCCACGAACAGCGGATGCCAGTGGTGACGCCCGCTGCGCTGCTCCCAGCAGCGCAGCGACACCCCCCGCGCCAGCACATCCTTCACCTGCACGCCAGGGGTGAGCGCCAGGGCTCCGAGGGCCACCGCCTCCACAGGCCGCCGGTCACGAATCGGCACTGCTTCGCAGCGCTGGCGGATCCAGGTGCGGATGGTCGGCAGCTGGCTGGTGCCGCCCACCGGCAGCACGGCCGTGATCCGCTCCAGGGGGATGCCGGCGCTGCGGCCCGCTGCCAGCACCTCGGCGAGCAGGGTGTCGAGCTGCTCCAGCAGGCCGCGCTCCTGCAGCAGGGCATCCAGGCCGGTCCGGCTCAGCCGCAGTTCCCGTGGGGGGCCCTGGGGCGGACTCCACAGCACCAGGGCCTCGCTCTGCCCGCTGAGCTGGCACTTCAGCCGTTCGCAGGCGTCCAGCAACGGACCGCTGATCATCTGCTCGGGGCAGAGCAGAGCGGCGATCCAGCGGTCGATGTCGCGACCGCCCAGCGGCAGCCCGGCCTTGCCGATCACCCGGGCGCAGCGCAGCTGCTGGCGGCTGTCGTCGAGGTTGCGGCCGGCGAAGCGCAGCAACTGGGCGATCGGTGCGGCCCGACCTTCGCCTCCCTCCAGCTGTACCAGGGACAGGTCGATGGTGCCACCCCCCAGATCCAGCACCAGCACGGTGCTGCCGGGCGGCAGGCCGGCACCGATCGCCGCCGCGGTGGGTTCATCCACCAGGGCCAGCTCCGGAACGTCCAGGTCGCTGCACACCTCCAGCAGCCACTGGCGGTAGCCGCGGTAGGCCTCCACCGGTGCGGTGAGCACCAGCCGCCGGGGCTCCAGCCCGGCCGGCAGGGCCTGCCAGAGATGGTGCAGCAGCAGGCTGCCAGCTCGCTCGGCCGTCAGGTCGCCGGCTTCCACGGATGCCGGGGCGGCGGCAATGCGCCGCTTGAAGTCCCGCTGCAGCCGGGGGTCGTCCTGGTGGGCGAGGCCCGCCTCCAGTACCTGTCTGCCGATCAGGGGCCGGGACTGCCCGGCCTGGCTCAGCCACAACAGCGAGGGCACCACCACCGGTGACGCGAGGCTGTAGGGAGGCACGGCCAGCAGTTCGGGCCTGCCAGCGGGGGGCTGATGCGCCACCACAGTGGTGGTGCTGCCCAGGTCGATGGCCACGGTGCCCTGCATCGCGCTGCCCTGAATGAGGGACTTCTAGCGGCCTTCCATTAGGTTTGTTCAATTGGCTGCCGACGGATGCAAACTGGACTCGAGGTGAATGCCAAGGACCTGGCCCAGCGGGCCGAGAGCCTGATCCGCCACTCCAGCAACCGCTACCTGACCACCGTGCGCATCGCCTTCCGGGCCAAGCAGCGCCGCTTCGACGACTTCGACGGCCTGCTGGACGACTCCATGATCAAGCCGGTGCAGCGGGCGATCATCGAACTCAGCGACGAGCAGGATCAGCCCGCTCTCCTGCCGGGCTGAGCTTGCAGGTTCAGGAGGGGCCCGGCTGGAGGCTGTGTCTGGATTCCAACCGCGGTTCCTTCCCGGTGCTGATCGGGGGCGAGGGCTGGGCGGTTGAGCTTGAAGCTGACGAGGCCCGGGCTTTGGCTGAGGGCTGCAGCCGGCTGTCCGATGAACTGGCGGTGTTGGCCGATCGGCTGATGCCCGAGGAGGAGCTCAGCCTGGAGCTGGAGCGGGGTCCGCTCTGGCTCGAGCTGGAGGGTCGCCCCCAGGCCTGGCGGCTGCGCTTCGTGCTCACGCCGGGCCCCGGAGCCCGGGGCGTCGAGGCGGGCTGGAGCGAGGCGGCCTCCCAGGCCGTGGTGGCAGCCCTGCGCCAGATCCCGGAGTTCACTCCTGCTGGCCAGCTCTCGCCGTGAGCCGGTGCAGGGCGCTGTAGTCGAGGCCGTCGATCGCGCTGCCCTCGGCCGTGCTCAGCAGCTCAGCAAGCCCCTCCAGGCCGCGGCAGTCCAGGCCACGTTGGCGGGCCGCCGCCAGGAACAACAGCAGGTCCTTGCGCAGGTGAGCGGTTGGGAAGTTCGGCTGGTCGTAGTCGTCAGCCAGCAGCCGCGGCAGTTTCTTGTCGAAGGTGGGGGCATAGAGGGCGCTGCCGCGCAGGAGCTCCATGAACGACTCCACTTCAACGCCGCTGGACTGGACCAGATGCAGAGCCAGACTGAAGGCGTGGGTGAGGCTGGCGATCAGCTGGTTGAGGGCCAGCTTGGTCTCCAGGGCGGTCCCCAGTGGTCCCAGCAGCCGTGGCTCGGGGCCCAGCCGCTGGAGCAGGGGCAGGGCCTGATCGAACAGGGCCGTCGGGCCTGCGGCCATCAGCTGCAGCGTGCCGGCCAGGGCCTCCGGGCGGCTGCCCAGCACCGGTACCTCCAGGTAGGCGCCCCCAGCCGCACCGATCGCCTGCCCGAGCTCGCGGCTCTCGCTGGGGGCGATGGTGCCCATCTGCAGCACGCGCTCACCGTGCAACTGGCAGCGCTCCAGCACCGTGCGGGTCGCCGCCCCGTCGCTGAGCACTGTGATCACCCAGTCGCAGCCCTCCAGGGCCTCGGAGGGCTCACGGCAGCTGCAGGAGCCCAGGGCCGCCAGCGGTCGCAGTCGCTCCGGGCTGCGGTTCCAGGCCCGCAGTCCCGTTCCCTGCTTCAGCAGCCGCTGGCCGATGGCGGTTCCGAGCAGTCCGGTTCCCAGCAGTGCAACGGTGGTGGTGCCGGCCATGGCAGACGCCTGAAGGCGACCAGCATGCAGCAGCCGCGGGGCTGAGAATGGTCCCTTCGCTTGCCGCTGATCAGCACTGCTGATCAGTCCCGCCGGGGGGCGGATCCCCCCGGCGGGGGCAGTCCTTTCCCCAGGTTTTCCCCAGGTCCATGGCACAGCCCTCGCTCGCCCCCATGGTGCTGGGGAATACGCGCCGGCTGGCCGCCGCACTCTTGACAGGGGGAAGCGGGCGATCGGCGCCATGTCCTGATGCTGGAGGGCTTGGGACGATCCCAGTTCTGGCCTGGGATCTCACGCTGGGAGCAGCTGCGGCTGAGGCGCTGGCCGCGATTTGACGGCCCCGGGGTCGTTCGGGATTCTTGGGCCCATGTCGGGGGATGAGCCATGGAAACGAAGGTCACGATCTGCCGTGCCAGCAGCGGCGCTGGGGCTGGCCAGCGGACAGCTGACGAACGCGACCAGGAGGCCCTCGCACAGGAGCCCGAGAACGAGCTGATGGTGAGCCTGCAGGCGGAGGTGCCCGAGGCCCTGCTGGTGTCGATGCGCCTGTTCATCGACCGGCATCCCAACTGGGACCAGTACCGTCTGTTCCAGGCAGCCGTGGCCGGTTTCCTGGTCCAGAACGGGGTGCAGAGCCGGGACGTCACCCGCTGCTATCTGGCCCATCTGTTCCCCGCTCAGGGACGCTTCCGCTGCGGTTGAACAGCTGGCGGTAGGCCGCCACCAGAATGCAGGCCGTCACCGGCAAGGACGCGGCCAGGCCCACCACCAGCAGCAGAAAGCCCGACAGCAGCACCAGCCCCAGCAGCAGCGCCAGCCCGAGAGCCTGCAGCCAGTGGGGATCGATCGCGGCCCGGCCCCGGCGGAACGCCTCCAGGGGGCCGTGGCCCCCCAGCACGCTGAGGGGCAGGCTGAGCAGCTGATCGGTGACCACATAGACCACCGCGGCCATCCCCGCCAGCAGCGGCAGCGCCACCAGCAGGGGCTGCAGCAGGGCCAGCAGCCAGGCACTGGCCTGGGCCAGACGGAAGATCACGGCCAGCACCAGCAGCACCAGGGCCAAGGTGCCGCCAGCCCGCATCAGGGCCCGCCAGTCCAGCCGCAGCAGATCGCGCAGCCGAGGCCGCTGTTGCTCGAGGGCCGCATTCGCCCCCCGCAGCAGTCCCACCACCAGCCAGAGATTGCTGAGCAGGTAGGCCAGCCACGCCACCAGAAAGCCTGTCCGCGCGAGCGAGTCGGTCTGGCCGTAGATATTCACGATTCGTTCCCCGCTGAAGCGGATGGCCAGCTGGCACACCACGTTCAGACCGCCCACCAGCAGGGTGAACAGGATCAGGGTGCTGCCGCCGCGGCGAAAGCCATCCCACCCCTCTCCCAGGGCGCGGCGGATGGCAATCGGTGGGGGAGTGGACCTGACGCCCCCCATCAGCTCTGCAGCAGGCTCAGGATCCGCTCGGCGCTGCTGTCGGGTACAGGAAGAATGGAGAGGCGGTTGCCCCGCCGCACCACTCCCAGCTCCTCCGGGCTGAAGGTCTGCCGCAGGGTCTCCAGCGATAGCAGGGTGGGGAACTTGCGCACGAAGCCCAGGCGCACGCAGTCCCAGCGGGGATTGTCCCGGCTGGAGGCCGGGTCGTGATACTTGGAGCTGGGATCAAACTGGGTGGGATCCACCAGACCCGTTTCCAGCACTTCCATCAGCCCCACGATTCCCGGTGGCTTGGTGTTGGAGTGATAGAAGAAGGCCTGATCGCCCACAGCCATGCTGCGCATGAAGTTGCGTGCCTGGTAGTTGCGGATCCCGTCCCAGAGAGTGGTCTGCTCCCGTTGGAGGTGCTCGATGCCGTACACATCCGGCTCGCTCTTCATCAGCCAGTAGGCCATCCCTCAAGCCCTCTCCGCTGCAGGGTGCGCTGCATGGATGTTACGAACCGGTGCGGCCGCTGCCCCACCGGAAAGCCCGAATCAGAGCGTGGCCACCAGTTGGCGGAAGTGCTCCCCGCGAGCCTCGAAATCGGGGTACTGGTCGAAGCTGGCGCAGGCCGGGGACAGCAGCACCGCTGAGCAGTCCAGCTCCTGGGCGAGCCCGGCGGCCAGGGGCACCGCCTGGTCCAGTCCGGGGCAGGTGTCGATGCGGCCGCCGTAGCCGTGCTCGCGCAACAGGCTCTGGAACATCTCCTGGGCCTTGCCGTAGAGCACAACGGCCCGGGCGCTGCGGCTCAGACTTGCCACCCAGCTTCCGGCATCACCGATCTTGGCCTGGCCGCCGGCCAGCACCACCAGCGGGCCGCCCAGGGCCTTGAGGGCCACCTCGGCGGCATCGTAGTTGGTGGCCTTGCTGTCGTTGAAAAAGCGCACCTGCTGCCAGGTGCGGATGTGCTCCAGGCGGTGGGGAACGCCGGGAAAGTGGCCCAGGGCCGCCTCCATGGTGGGGCCGTCCAGGCCTGCCTCCAGACCCGCCGCCACCGCCAGCAGCATGTTCTGACGGTTGTGGGATCCCGGCATCGCCAGGGCATCGGCGGACATCAGATCGCTGTGCTCCCCGTCCCGGGCATGCCACACCCGTCCCGCCTCGATCCATAGCGAGGGTTCGATGCCCGGGGCCAGGGACTGCCGGGGTCCTGCCGTCACCCAGGTCGCCTGATCCCAGCTGGCCGCCCTGGAGCGCAGGTCGGGATCATCGCCATTGAGCACCCGCACCGCACTGCGCTCCAGCAGCCGGCGCTTGATGCTGCGGTAGTGATCGACCGTGCCGTGCCGCTCCAGATGGTCCGGGGTCAGGGTGGTCCAGATGCCCACGCGCGGCGCCACAGCGTCGCAGGACTCGATCTGGTAGCTGCTCATCTCCACCACCAGCCACTCGGGGAATCCCCGGTCGCCTTGACGGCGCTCCAGGACGGTTTCGGCGGCCGAGCGCCCCACATTGCCGGCCATCTCCGCATCCCGGCCGGCGCTGCGCAGCAGGTGGTGCACCAGATGGGTGACGGTGGTTTTGCCGTTGGTGCCGGTGATGCCGATCCAGGGCACCGGGCGACTGGCGTGCCAGGCCGGCTCCAGTTCACCTTGCACGGCGACGACCTGGCTGCGGAGGGTGTCCAACACCGGGTGGTCCCAGCGGATGCCGGGACTCACCACCACCCGCGTCAGGTCGGGGCGGAACGCCAGGATGGCGTCGGCATCGAGGGCCTGATTGAGCCGAACGTCGATGCCCTGGCGTCCCAGCTCAGCAGCCTGTTGCTCCAGGGCGTCCGTGCAACGGCTTTCGAGCAGCACCACCCGCTCACCGAGGGCGCGCAGCAACCGGGCCGCGCCGATGCCTGAGCGACCCATGCCGACCACCACCGCCAGGGTTGGCGAGGGGGGCATGACTTCGCGGCTGGAATCCTGGTGAGTAGGAGTAGGGGAAGTGGAAGAATCTCGGATGCCGGACATGGCTGAGCAGAAACTTCCGGGGATGAAAAGTGGGCGATACTGGAATCGAACCAGTGACTCCTACCGTGTCAAGGTAGTGCTCTACCTCTGAGCTAATCGCCCCTGTGGTGAAGGAAACCGATGAATTTGTGGTTTCAGTAAGGTGAATTCGGCTGTTTGTTGTAATCAGCACCGGGGATGAGAACCAGCCGCACAACCAAGCCTGGTCGTGCGGGCAGGCACCTGAACAGGTGTCTTGTCCAAGAGACCGCCAAAAACTAGCAGCCCGCCAGCCCCCGGATTCTGCGCTCTCTGGGCTTCGCCAGCAGTGGCGCTGGCAGTCATCAGCGGCGTTCCAGTTCGATCCGCCAGCGCTGGCGTTTGGTGGGCTGGATGCTGAGCACAGCCAGCTCTCCGCGGCCGGCCATCTGCACCCGATCGCCAGCGGCCAGCTCCCGGCTGGATCGGCTGATCACCCCCCAGTTCACGCGCACCTGGCCGCTGCGGATCAACTCGGCCATGCGCGTGCGCGACACCCCGAACCCGGCGGAGGCCACGGCATCCAGCCGGCAGGAGGCCTCCACGCTGTGCCAGCGCCGCGGCTGCCGGCGGACCGGAACCTGCAGCGTATCGATCGCGCGGGTCTGCAGCTGCACCTCCACACTGCGCACCAGCCCCTGGCGGCCACCGAGACTTCTGGCCGTTGGGCCGCTGAGCACCCCCTGGCCGCCCCGGTCGCCGCGCATCCAGAGATCGCCGATCGCCTCCGCTGCTGTGCCCAGGTTGACCAGGGCCTGGCGCAGGTCGGCGGGCTCGGCGGGATCGAACAGAAAGTTGCCGCTGATCTCGAGCCCGGCCAGATCCGCCGCTGGGATCTGCCCCTCCAGGTCACCCTCACCCTGGCGGCGCTGCAGCAGCAGGCACTGCCGTTCCGCCCCCGCGAAGCCACCGTCACTGTGAATCTCCAGTTCGGCCAGGGGCTGGAGTCGTTGCAGGGCCTCCTCGCGCACGGCCGGGTTGAGAAAACCCGTCCAGCAGGGCTCCCAGGTGCGCAGGGCCGTGTCGGCAGCATCGAGCACGCGGGCCAGGGCGGAGGGATCGCGGCTGCCCTCGAGCAGCTCTCCCCTGGGCAGCATCAGCTGTCGCCCAGGCGCACCACCGCCTGAGGGCGGGCCTGCTGGAGGGTGCTCCAGGGCATCTCGGCGCCGGCGACCGTTTCCACCAGCAGCAGCCAGCTGCCTTCCTCCACGCGGTTGCGCAGGCTGCGCACGCGGTCGTCCTCTTCGGAGCGCACGCTGGCAGCGGCGGCGAAGCTGCCCATCCAGCCCGACCCCAGGCCCAGCAGGCCGCCGATCAGATGGGAGCCCCAGTCGCCGGCGAAGGCGAAGGTGTCGAGGTCGGTGATGAACGTGAACGTGAACCCGGCGAAGAAGCCGAAGGGGAGCAGCCAGCGGGCCAAGGAGCGCTGCCGGCGCCGCCGTGCGGTCGCCGGGTTGAGCCGTTCCACGTCGTCCAGGGCTGTTTCGCCGGCGCCCACCGCGATCAGCTGGGCCGGCGGGGGCTGCAGGGCGGCGAGCCGATCGCGCACCTGATGCAGACGCTTCAGGTCGTCGGCCACCACCACCACAGTCGTCAAAATCGTGGACCCCGTTCGAGCGCTTGTGAGCAGAGTCTGGCCGCCGGGGGACCGGGGCTGCAGCTCAGGCCCGTCACTACACTGCACCCCCGGCTGACCTATTCCCGCCGGGCATGACCAAGGTTCTCGTTTCGGATCCCATCGACCAGGCGGGGATCGACATCCTCTCCCAGGTGGCCACGGTCGATGTGCGCACCGGCCTGTCAGGCGAGGACCTCAAGGCGATCGTGGGCGACTATGAGGCCCTGATGATTCGCTCCGGCACCACTGTGACCGCCGAGATCATCGCCGCAGCCGACAAGCTGCGCATCATCGGCCGGGCCGGCGTGGGTGTCGACAACGTCGATGTGCCCGCCGCCACCCGCCGCGGCGTGCTGGTGGTGAACTCCCCAGAAGGCAACACCATCGCCGCCGCCGAGCACGCCCTGGCGCTGATGCTCTCCCTCTCGCGTCATGTGCCCCATGCCCATGCCAGCACCATGGCCGGCGGCTGGGACCGCAAGACCTACGTGGGCAACGAGCTCTACAAGAAGAAGCTCGGGGTGGTGGGTCTGGGCAAGATCGGCTCCCATGTGGCCCGGGTGGCCAAGAGCATGGGCATGGAGCTGCTCGCCTACGACCCCTTCGTCTCCGACGAACGGGCCCAGAGCATGCAGGTGAAGCTGCTGCCCCTGGCCGACCTCTTCGCCCAGGCCGACTACGTCACCCTGCACCTGCCGCGTACCCCGGACACCGAGAACCTGGTGAACGCCGAGCTGCTGCGCACCATGAAACCCACGGCGCGGCTGGTGAACTGCGCCAGGGGCGGGATTGTGGATGAGGCGGCCCTGGCCGAGGCGGTGGAGGCTGGCGTGATCGCCGGTGCTGCCCTGGATGTGTATGCCAAGGAACCTCTGGCGGCCGATTCGCCCCTGCGCGCCGTGAAGGAGCGGCTGGTGCTCACGCCCCATCTGGGCGCCAGCACCGCCGAGGCCCAGGAGAACGTGGCCATCGATGTGGCCGAGCAGATCCGCGACGTGTTGCTGGGGCAGCCCGCCCGCAGCGCTGTGAACATCCCCGGCCTCAATGCCGAGGTGATGGAGCAGCTCAGGCCCCATCTGCAGCTCGCGGAAACCCTGGGCCAGCTGCTCAGCCAGCTGGCCGGCGGCCAGATCAGTGAGCTGGAGGTGCGCCTGCAGGGCGAGTTTGCCGCCCATCCCGCCCAGCCCCTGGTGGTGGCCGTGCTCAAAGGGGTGCTCTCCACCGCCCTGGGCGATGCCATCAACTACGTGAACGCCAGCCTGGAAGCCAAGGACCGGGGCATCAACGTGCTCGAGGTGAAGGACGAGGCCTCCCGCGACTACGCCGGTGGCTCCCTGGAACTTCGCTCCCGCAGCAGCAAGGGCAACCACAGCGTCAGTGGCGCGGTGTTCGGCGACGGTGACCTGCGCGTCACCGCCATCGATGAGTTCCCGGTGTCGGTGAGCCCCAGTCGCCACATGCTGTTCACCCGCCACCGCGACATGCCCGGGATCATCGGCCGCATCGGCTCGGTGCTGGGCGAGCACAACGTCAACATCGCCTCCATGCAGGTGGGTCGGCGGATCGTGCGTGGCGATGCGGTGATGGTGCTCAGCCTCGACGACCCGATTCCCGCCAGCCTGCTGGAGAGCATCCAGCGGATCGATGGCATTCAGGAGGCCCACCCGGTGACCCTGCTCTGAGACCGCTCCCCCACCAGGCCATCACCATGCCTCACACCTGGTGGCGTCTGCAGATGACCTGCCCCCCGGAGCTGGAGGAATCCCTGCTCTGGAAACTCGACAGCCTGGGCATTCCCCGCCTGGCTGTTCGTCACCCCCCCGAGCACCCCGACCAAGGGCAGCTGCTGGCCTGGCTTCCAGCCGCCGACTGGCCCGAGGATGAGCGGCAACGCCTGCAGGCGGCCCTGGCTCCCCTGGCTGAGCCCTTTGACTTCACCCTGCCGCCGATCAGCTGGGAGCAGCAGGACGATGAGGACTGGAGCCTGAGCTGGAAGCAGCACTGGCGGCCGGATCCAGTGGGCCAGCGGCTGCTGATTCTTCCCTCCTGGCTGCAGGTGCCCGCCGACTGCGCCCAGCGCCTGGTGATCCGCATGGATCCCGGCAGTGCCTTCGGCACCGGCAGCCATCCCACCACCCGCCTCTGCCTGGAGGCGCTGGAGGTGCTGCCCACCGGCCTCGATGGTCTGCGGGTGGCCGACCTGGGCTGTGGCAGTGGCATCCTCGGCCTTGCGGCCCTGCTGCTGGGCGCCACCTCGGTGGCTGCTGTGGACACCGATCCCCTGGCGGTGCGGGCCACGGCCGGCAACGCGGATGCCTGCGGTCTGCAGCAGCGCCTGCGGGTGCGGCAGGGCTCGGTGAAGACGCTCTCGGACCTGCTGGAGCAGCGGCCGGCCGACCTGCTGCTCTGCAACATCCTGGCCCCGGTGATCGAGGCTCTCTGCCCCGCCTTCGGGAGTGTTCTGGCCCCGGGGGGCGTCGGCCTGCTCAGCGGCCTGTTGGTGTCGCAGGAGCCGCGGCTGCGCCAGGCGCTGGCGACGCAGGGATGGAGCTCAGCCCTCACGGCTCAGCAGGGCGACTGGGGATTGCTGACGATCCGGAGAGCCTGAAGCGCCCGCCCCGGGATGGGCTGGACTGTTACATAAGGCACGCTGATAGGTGATCTGGCTTTGATTGGGCTTCCGCGGCCCAGCCCCCGAAACCGACAGGAACGGCAGCCGCCCGATGTATGAAGGGCAGGTCCTGCAGGCCCGGTCGCCCGGGTGCCTGTGAGCCCCTTTCCTTCCATGGCTTCCTACAAGGTCACCCTCATCAATGAGAGCGAGGGCCTCAACAAGACCATCGAGGTTCCCGACGACCAGTACATCCTCGACGCCGCTGAAGAGCAGGGCATCGACCTTCCCTACTCCTGCCGCGCCGGTGCCTGCAGCACCTGCGCCGGCAAGCTCACCGCCGGAACCGTTGACCAGTCCGACCAGAGCTTCCTCGATGACGACCAGATCGAGGCCGGCTTTGTGCTCACCTGCGTTGCCTACCCCACCAGCGATTGCACCATCACCACCCACGCCGAGGAAGAGCTCTATTGAGCCCGCTGGCTTGAAACCGGCCAGTCCGCCCGCCACCCTTCGGGGTGGCTTTTTCATGTCCGCCCTGTTGCCTCTCGCCAGCGCCGCCGAGCAGCTGCTGCTGCCCGGCTCCGAACACACCAGCGCCGGGGGCCAGTACAGCTTCCGGATCCTGGGGCCCTGCTGCCGCCTGTTTGATCGCGAGGAGCTGCCTTGGCCCTGCTGCCGCCTGGCCTGGCGCAGCAAGGAACCAAGCTGGCGCCGCGTCGGCCGTCGCTTCGTGGCTGACCTGGCCGCCCGCCGCTGCCCTTCCTACGCGGTGGACCTGCTGCTGCCCGGTGCCAGGCCCACCCGCACGGTGGTCACCCTGTTCCCTGTGCGGCTGCACCCAGCCCTCCAGGAGTGGTGGTACAGCAAGCAGCCGGGCTCCATGGATCCCGCCAACATCTCACCCCCCAAAACGGCGGGCTCAGCGGAGGCCGGAGCCGATCGCCAGCCGATCGCCGGCCAAGAAAAAACCGGTGCCTGAGGCACCGGTTCACCGGGTTCAAGGTTGGAGATGTCCGGATTGAGAGCGGCGGTTCAGAAATAGATCTTGCCGCCGCCCCACTGCACGCCCTGCACCTTGGGTGCGGTGAGAATGAAGCCCGCCATCAGACGCAGGTCCTCGTCGTCCAGATCGCGCATCTTCACGAAGATGTCGCTGCTGCGGATGCTGGGGTGCACATCGGCGATGGAGTACTCGCCGTCATAGCTGGTGGGATCCTTCATGTAATCCACCAGAGCCTCCACGTTGTCCCGGGCCGGGGTGGCCAGGGCCAGGGTCTCCGGATCCAGGCCCACGTTCTGGTTGGTCTTGGTGATCCCTCCGGCGTGGCATTCGCCGCAGCTGCTGTTGAACTGCCTGCGCCCGGCCTTGATCTCCTGCTCGGTGAAGGTCACGGTGCTGCCATCGGGACCGGCTGGCACGGTGAGCTGGTCAGTGGTCCACTGGGCGGCCAGG
The DNA here is from genome assembly GCA_046498125.1 of Prochlorococcaceae cyanobacterium. GTDB lineage: Bacteria > Cyanobacteriota > Cyanobacteriia > PCC-6307 > Cyanobiaceae > NIES-981. The sequence goes on from JAWOBH010000255.1 coordinate 18,598, forward strand.
GCCTGCCCGCCGAAGCCCACGCAGAGCATCAGCACCAGGGGGAGGAACAGCAGGGTGCGCAGGGTTGCGCGCAGGGGTGGATTTGATGCCCGGTGGCGGTAGAGGGTGGC
>JAWOBH010000256.1:0-2860 GCA_046498125.1 Prochlorococcaceae cyanobacterium
GCCAGCTGTCTGGGGGCGGAGGTGGTGCGCCTCGGCCGCAGTGCCGCCGGCGAGGGGCTGGGGGCGGGCTGCTGGCGCTCCAGCCTGGAGATCCTGCGGCCGGATGCGCCAGCGAACCGGCGCTGGGAGCTGGTGGATCGCCTCAGCCTGGCGGGCGAGGCCCTGGCCAGCCCCAACGGCATGGACGGCCAGTCGGTGCTGGGCTCGCTGGTGTGGGCCGCCCCCGACGGACTGTCGGCCGCTGTGCTGGCACGGCTGGTGGAGGACGCCCGGGCCGCCCGCCGGGGGCTGGCGGGCGAGATGGCGGTGGGCCGCCTGGAGCAGGGCCTGGTCGCCCGCTACCGCGGGACGTCCTGCCAGACCGCCCGCTACTGGTTCACGCGGCTGTGGGCGCTCACCCGCCGCTGCCGCCAGCTCCAGCCACCCCAGCTGCCGCGGGTGTGGCCCTTTCAGGAGGATCCCTGGCTACCTGAAGGTTCGGCCTGAACCGGTCGGCCGCAGCTCCGCCGGCGAGACCCTGGGCCGGGGCTGGTGGTGGACCGCCTGACGCTCAGCGGCGAGGCGCTGGAGGCCGCGGAAGTCGGCGCCCTCGACGACCGCGCCAGTCTGGCCGGCGCGATAGGCGGCGGTCGGCTTGAGCGGGGCCTGGTGGCCCGCTACCGCGGCACCTTCAGCCGCGATGCCCGCTACTGCTTCTGCCGGATCTGGGGCCACACCCGCAGTGCCGCTCAGCCGCTGAGGGCCTCGAGCGGCACGATCCGCAGCACCTGGCCGAAGGGGGCCGAAAGAAGCGGGGCAAAGATCGCCGCCAGCTGGGGCAGCTGGGCGATCAAGCTGTAGGAGAGGCCGTGGTCGGTGAGCCATTGCCGCCGAGCTGCCACCGGCACCTCCAGCCGCTCCATGAGGACCTCGGCGCGGGCATGCAGGATCACCAGCATCGGGATGTAGAGCGCTGCGAGCATGGTGGTGAACACACAGCTCCAGTAGAAGACCACGCTCGTGGCCAGGGGCGCCAGCTCCTTGCGCATCAGCAGCACCCCCGACCACTGCATCCAGGCGATCATGTGCAGCACGCCGAGGACAAGAAAGGTGGAGGCGATCACGCCGAACTGGCGGCCGTCCTTGATGCGTGCCGCCAGCACCTCACCCGTCCAGCCCTGCGGCGGACGGAGCAGAGAGGCCGGCAGGAAGGCGCAGAAGAAGGCGGGCACCACGACGCTCATCAGATTGATGGCATCGAGGAGCCGCCGCACGCCGGCGAGGCCGGCGGGCTCCAGCAGCGGGGAGCGCCGCAGGCTCTCGAAGGTGAGATAGAAGATCGCGCTGAGAGGCTGACGCTGGCTGTCGACGATCACCAAATGGGCGACACCGACGACGGCGAGGACGGTGGCCAGGCTGAGGAAGGGGAGGGCGGCCCGACCCCGCACCCGGGAACGCAGCAGATGGATGAGGAACCCGAGGGCGCCGGCTCCCGCCACCAGGTAGAGGAACGCGGTGGCCGCCCACACCTTTCCCGCCTCGATCGCCAGGTCCGGCGGAACCTCGGCGGTGGCGCCCCGCAACAGCTCCATGGCATGGCGGGCGAAGGGCCGCCCCACCAGGTCGAAGAGGTGATGGCCGAGGGCGAGCACCGCCACCGGCAGCAGGGCGATCGTGAGCAGGGGGAGCTCCGCGGCGGCGAGCGGGGCTCTGCGGATGCGGCCGGGGCCTGTCACCGTCAAGGTCATCCGCACCCATCCGGACCATGTTCCCGCATCGGCGCAGCGTGGCAAGAATGGGGCCACGGAAGGGTCCACCTGCGGGAGCCATGCACCTCAGTCCCCAGGAAAAGGACAAGCTGCTGATCGTCACCGCCGCCCTGCTGGCGGAGCGGCGGCTCAACCGCGGCCTGAAGCTCAATCATCCCGAGGCGGTGGCCTGGCTCAGCTTTCTGGTGCTTGAGGGCGCCCGCGACGGCAGGACCGTGGCCCAGCTGATGGAGGAGGGCAGCGGCTGGCTGAGCCGCGAACAGGTGATGGAGGGGGTGCCGGAGCTGGTGCAGGAGGTGCAGATCGAGGCGGTGTTCCCCGACGGCACCAAGCTGGTGACCCTGCACGACCCGATCCGCTGATCCCCCTGCCCCCACCCACCCCGCTCCATTGGCCATGGCCCCGTTGATTCCCGGCGAACTGATCCCCGAAGAGGGCGAGATCGAGCTCAACGCAGGCCGCCCGGTGACCACGGTGGAGGTGGCCAACACCGGCGACCGTCCGGTGCAGGTGGGGTCCCACTTCCACTTCCACGAGGCCAACGGCGCCCTGGAGTTCGACCGCGAGGCCACCCGCGGCCTGCGGCTGGACATCCCCGCCGGCACCGCCATCCGTTTCGAACCGGGCGACAGCCGCAGCGTGAACCTGGTGCCGTTCGCCGGAGGCCGCCGCGTGGTGGGCTTCAACGGCCTGGTGAACGGTCCCCTGGACTGAGGCTCGACCGCAACAGCCCGCTCGCTCGACCCCCACAGCCCGCGACTCACCGCCGCCCAGCCCATGCCCTACCGCATCTCCCGCCGCGCCTACGCCGAGACCTACGGCCCCACCACCGGCGACCGGCTGCGGCTGGCCGACACCGAGCTGATCCTGGAGGTGGAGAAGGACTTCACCGTCTACGGGGACGAGGTGAAGTTCGGCGGCGGCAAGGTGATCCGCGACGGCATGGGCCAGGCCCAGACGCCGCGCAGCGAGGGGGCGGTGGACACGGTGATCACCAATGCCCTGATCCTCGACTGGTGGGGGATTGTGAAGGCCGACATCGGCATCCGCGATGGCCGCATCGTGGCGATCGGCAAGGCGGGCAACCCCGACACCCAGGACGGGGTGACGAT
>JAWOBH010000071.1:0-9121 GCA_046498125.1 Prochlorococcaceae cyanobacterium
GCGCTGCAGCAGGTCCGGCGGGCCTGGGGACTGTTCTGGGCTGGCGGCGGGCTGCAGCACTGCCGCGTCCTGCTCGTCGCTCAGGCTGGTGAGGCGGAAACCGCCTCCGGACCGATGACCTCGGCTCTGGTGCCGGTGACGCCGGAAGCCCTGCTGCGGGTGCTGCTGGATCTGGAAGCGGAGCAGCCCCGCGCAGGCCGGCGGCCAGGCACCATCAGGCCATGGCAGCCCGACATGGTGGCGAACCCCTGGAAGCTGGTGGCCTGGACATCGCTGGCCTGGCTGGCGGTGCTGGTCATCACCGTGGCGGGGTTCCTGGCGGTGCTGGAGCGTCAAGACCGCTAGCTGGAGCTGTTGCCGGAGCGCACCGCACCTGTATCCAGAGAGCCTTGAGCCGTAAGACGGCGCGCTGGCTGTTCGGGCCAATGGCCGTGCTGAGCTTGCTCCTGGCGGTGCCATCCCTGGCAGGGGCCCAGCGCCAACGCGCCACGGTGCTCTCCATCGGCGTCGGCAACACCATGCGGATGCGGAAGAACGGCAGGGTTATCACCGTGCGGCTGGCCTGCATCAACGCTCCCGAGAAGGCCCAGCAGCCTTAAGGCCAGCAGGCCAGGGTGGATCTGCAGATGCGCCTGCCGATCGCCTCTCCGGTGCACCTAGATGTGAAAACCACCGGCCGCTACGGCCGCCCGTGGCCGAGATGATCGGCGAGATCAACATCAACCTTGCGCTGGCGGAGGACGGTCAGGCCTTCCCCTACCGGCACGACCTGAGCAGCTGCGATGCCAGGGAGTACCTGCAGGCCGAATTCAGGCCCAGCCGGCGGCGCCATGGCATCTGGCAGGAGCCCGGCGCCATCACCCGGCCGTGGGACTTCCGTCGATCCAGACGCTCCACACGGATTCCCGATGGCACCACACCAGGCGGCAGCAACATCTGCTCTGTCATCAACTCCATCCCCTGCAAGCCATTCAGCAGACTGGATAGAAGAACCCTCGGGCAAGCAGCCATGACCACCCAGAACGAGATCCCCTCCCAGGAGGAAGCGATCCGGCAGGAGGTCACTCCAGAAGGTGATGGCTCCGAGATGGGGGAGTCCCTTGAGCAGGATGTGTGTGCTGTCCTGACCGACGACCCGGCAACCATCGCCGGGGAGGTCCGGAACCTCACCCTCCGCGCCCTGACCGACGGCACTCTTGACCGTGATGCCATCCAGCGGGTGGTCCGGGCGGTCGTTGCCGGCGCCACTACCGGCGCTGAACAGGCATCCGACGGGCGGCAGGCTCTCCAGGAAGCACTTCGCGGTCTCGATCAGGCATTGGCTGCAGTCGCCCAGGCCATCCGTCTGACACTGGAGGAGGCTATCGGCAATAGCGGCGCCTTCTCCCGGCAGACGCTGCGGCGTCGTCTGGAGGATCTCTCCAACCTGGAATCCCTCTTCGTCGAGACCGTCAGCCAGACGGCATCCAGTGCCGCCGGCTTCACCCGCAAGACATTGGTGGAGGTGGCGGACCATGCGCGAACGTCCGGTTCGGCCGTCGGCACGGCCGTGAAGGGGGCGGTGACGGCACTGGGCCGGGCCGTCGCCGAAACCGTGAGCGATCAGGTGGACGTCACCACGTCCGTGCTGCAGAAGGAAGCGGCCCTGCTGGCCAGCATCACCAGTGGTGTATTGCGGGGGATCACCGATCGTCTGCGTGGCTCCCAACCACCGGTCGTGGCTGGGGAGCCCGGGCAGGAGGCAGTCGAAGGTGAAGCGCAGGAGCCTCAGGTGGGCAGCTGAGGCACGCGGGTGAGCCAAGCTTCGGGGCGGCAAGGGCATGGGGCGACCCGTGGACCAGCGCCTTAGCCTGGGCCTATGGCAGAGCCCCGAGGGCCAGAGACCTCCCGGCAGGACAGCGCCGAGGGGATCCTGAAGGACTGGTTCGCCTTCCTGCGGCAGCGCAACCGCCACGTCTGGTCAGGACCGGAGCGTGCCCACGTGCAGGTCCACGCTCCCGAGCCCGGCAGTGAGGACGAGCAGCTCTTCGCGGAGGCGGCGCGCTGCCTGTTCGAGCGCCAGGAGGGGGTGAACTGGGCCCGTTACAACGCCCAGGCTGGCCGCGTCGTCATCGACGGCCCTGCGGCAGCCGGCGATGCCCGGGAGTTCGTTCGGCGGCTGGAGGAACTGGAAGACCGGCTTGGCCTGTTGGATCAGGAACTCGGGGTGCCTGGTGGTGCCTGCGGTGAGCACCCGGCCGATCTGGAGCCGGTCCTTCGCGGCCTGGTCGAGCTGGCAGCTGAGCTCACCGGCGGCGGCGTCGGTCTCGGCCTCCGCGGCACTGGACTGGGCGAACGGCTGGGGATCGATCTGGCGGCGCTGCTCCGCTCCGTGGAATCCGTGCCCGGAGTGCGGGAGGGGATCGAGCGGGTGGTGGGCAGTGGCGTCGCCGAGCTGGTGCTCTCGGTTGCCGATGGGGTGGACCATGCCCTGCTGCGCGGCCTGGCCGGGCCTTTGGTGGCCCTGCTCGAGCACGCTTTGCAGTTGCGGGCGCGGCTGAGGCAGCGGCGCCTCTGGGAGGGGATCGAAGCACAGCTGAGCGCCGAGCCCGGCGATCACCTCGAACGCCGTGCGCAGATCGGTGAGCGGCCTTGCCCCCTGCGGGAGGGTGCGATCGAGATCTACGCCGAGAAGGCGGGGATGCTTGCGCTGGGGGCGTTCGGTTTCGGGCTGGCGTCCAGCGGCGATCTGGAAGGCTCGGCTGGGGCGGTGCTGGCGACGCTGCCACGACCGGCCCTGCTGGGACGCAGCGCCTTCACCCTCGAGCTCTCCCACCGCCTGGCGGAGAGCGGAGCGTTGCTGCTCGACCCGGAAGCCCTTGAGCGGCTCGATCGGATTGACTGCCTGGTGATCGAAAGCACCCTCCTCGATGCGGTCTGGGGACAGGCGCTGCTGACGGCCGCCCGGGAGGCGGGCCTGATGCGGGTGGTGGTGGCGGAAGCGGAGGAGCGGCTTCCGGGCGATGCCGACCGGCGATGCCCGCCCGGTGAGGCCGCCACGGCGGCGGTGCGCGGCCTGCAGGCCGAAGGTCGGGGGGTGATGGTGTTCGCGGGGCCCCACCTGCCGGCTCTGGCCGCAGCGGATCTGGCGGTGGGTTTCCGGCAGGAGCAGGCGCCGCCTCCCTGGGGCGCGCACGTGATCGCCGGCCCCGACCTCGCCGCCGCCTGGCTGCTGCTGCCCGCCTGCCGGAAGGCGCGCCGCTGCGCCACCCAGAGCGTGCAGGCCTCCCTGATCGAGGTGGTGGTGGGTCTGGCCCTCTGCCTGGACGGCGTCGACCGCCGGAGCACGCTCAGTGTCAACCAGGCCACCCATCTGCTGGCTGTGATGGCCGTCGCCAATGGGGTGCGCCTGGCCCGCAGCATCGAGGCCCGTCCGCCCGAGCCGGGGGCCGACACCACCCCCTGGCACGCGATGGAGGTGGAGGCGGTGCTGAAGCGCCTGGGCGTCGACCGTCGAGGCCGCAACGGAGAGGGGGAGCAGCCCGATGGCGCTCCGGAGCCTGAACGGCCCGGGCCGCCGGGGGGCGATCTGCTGCGGCTTGTCCTGGAGGAACTGGACAGTCCACTGGTGCCGGTGCTCACAACCGGTGCGGCACTCTCCGCCCTGCTGGCCTCGCCGGTGGATGCGGGCCTGATTCTCGCCGTCCTGGCTGGCAACGCGCTGATGGGAGCCTTCCAGCGGCAGCGGGTGGAGCGGGCGGTCGCGGCCCTCCAGTGCCGCCATGCCGCACCCGTCTGGGTGCGGCATGGCGGCGAGCTGTCCCGCATCGATGCCGCGGGTCTGCGAATCGGCGACGTGATCGGCCTGGAGGCCGGCGAGGTGGTGCCGGCCGACTGCCGGATCCTTGCGGCCACGGGCCTCCAGGTGGATGAAGCCGTTCTCACGGGTGAATCGTTCCCCGTCGCCAAGGGCCCGGAAGCCACCGCTGCCCCGGCCCTGGCGGAGCGGCAATCGATGCTGTATGCAGGCACCACGGTCGTGGCCGGTGAGGTGGAGGCGGTGGTGATCGCCGTGGGGGATGCCACGGAAGCCCGGCGGGGGCTGGCAGCCGTGCGGGATGCCGCCCTCACCGGTGGCGTGGAGGGGAGGCTGGAATCGCTCACCGAGATCACCACACCGCTCGCCACGATGAGCGGTCTGGCGGTGCTGCTCTCCGCCCTTGCCAGGGGTCAGGATCCGCGCGCAGCGCTCGGCGAGGGTGTGGCCCTTGCGGTGGCGGCCGTGCCGGAGGGACTGCCGGTGCTTGCCAGCCTGGCACAGTTCGCCGCCGCCGAAAGGCTCTCGGACGAGCGGGTGCTCGTGCGCAACCCCCGCGCCATCGAGTCTCTCGGTCGCGTCAATGTGATCTGCCTCGACAAGACCGGCACGCTCACCTCCGGCCACATCCGGCTGGTGGAGGTGTCCGACGGCACCCGTTCCATGCCCCCCGACTGCCTGGATGCGGCGGGAACGCTGGTGCTGCGGCTGGCACTCTGGGCGACGCCGGTGCCCGAACCCGGCAAGCGGCTGGCCCATCCCACCGATCGCGGCCTGCTGGAGGGAGCCGAGACAGCAGGGCTGAGGCGGCCGGAGTGTCCACCGGAGGCCTCGCTTCCGTTCGAGCCGTCCCGCGGATACCACGCCAGCCTCTGTCGTCAGGACGGGCGGCGGCTGCTCTGCGTCAAGGGCTCACCGGAGACCGTGCTGGCCGCCAGCGTTCAGGAACGCACCGCCATCGGGCCGGTGCTGATGGACGCCGCAGCCCGGGAGCGTCTGATGGGGGTGGCCAGGGATCTGGCCGAGCGGGGTCTGCGGGTTCTCGCGGTGGCGTCCCGCAGCCTCGACGAGGCCACAGGACCAGATGTCCTCTCCTGCGCTGAGCTGGCCGATGGCGACGTGCGGGATCTGCAGTTCGTGGGCTTTGTGGCGTTGGAGGATCCGATCCGCGAGACGGCACGGGAGGCGCTGGCCGATCTGCGCCGGGCGGGCGTGAGCGCGAAGATCATCACCGGCGATCACCCGGCCACCGCCCACGCCATCGCCCGCGAGCTGGATCTGCCCACCGACGGCAGCGTGCTCACCGGCCCGATGCTCGCAGGCCTCACCGACACCGAACGGCGGGAGGCGGTGCTCTCGGCTTCGGTCTTCGCCCGCATCACCTCGATGCAGAAGATGGAGATCGTCAGGACTCTGCGGCAGGCCGGAAAGGTGGTGGCCATGACCGGCGACGGGGCCAACGACGCAGCCGCGATCCGCCTGGCGGACGTGGGCATCGCCCTGGGCTCCCGGGCCACCGAAGCCGCCCGTTCCGCCGCCGACATCGTGGTGACCGACGGCCGCATCGAAACCATCGTGCGGGCGGTGCTGGAGGGCCGTGCCCTGTGGCGGTCAGTTCGGGATGCAGTGGGACTGCTGGTGGGGGGCAACCTCGGTGAGATCGGCTTCACCCTGCTCAGCGGCCTGGTGGAGGGGCGGCCGGCGCTGAACACCCGCCAGCTGCTGCTGCTGAACCTGCTCACCGACGTGGCACCGGCCCTCGCTATCGCCATGCGGCCCCCTGCGGATCTCAGGCCGGAGGATCTGCTCGAGGAAGGGCCCGATGCGAGCCTGGGGAAGGCACTGGATCAGGACATCCTGCGCACAGCCTCGATCACAGCCCTGAGCAGTGGCATCGCCCGCTCCGTGGCCGGCATCGCCGGTGATCGCCAGGCCGCCAATACAGTCGGCCTGCTGACGCTGGTGGGCACCCAGCTGGGGCAGGCGATGGCCACGCGCCGCACGGATGGCCTGAACCTGCTCACCGGCATCGGCTCCTTCGGTGCCTTGCTCGCCACGGTCCAGACGCCCCTGCTCAGCCAGGCCTTCGGTTGCCGGCCCCTGGGGCCGCTGGGACTGCTGCAGGCCGGCACGGCCTCGGCAGTGGGCACCGGGGTGGGCGTGGTGCTTCCCTGGCTGCAGCGCTGGATGGCCCCACCACGCCAGGCCCGCCGATCGACCCCACGGGGCAGCCAAGGCACGAGGAGTACCTCACCTCAAAGTGCGGCAGAGGCGGTCACACCCCCAGCATCTGCACGGTCAGAAAGTAGATCAGCAGGCTGAGCAGGTCCTGGATGATCGTGGCCACCGGTCCCGAACCGAAGGCAGGGTCCCGGCCGAGCCGCTCCAGACCCCAGGGGAGCAGGATGCCGACGCTGGTGGCCACACCGCCGGCGGCGAAGATCGAGAGGGCCACCGCCAGGGCCAGGCGCTGGCTGCCGAAACTGATCAGCACGAAGGGAATGCTGAGCAGGCCGAGGACCGAGCCGATCAGAAAGCCTGTCTGGATCTCTCCCACGATCGAGCGCCGCAGGGGCACGTGATTCAGCGAGAACCCGCGCACCGCGATCGCTTCCGACTGGGTGCCGATGGCATCCGCCAGGTAGACGATGGCGGGCATGAAAAACGCCACCATCACCTGCCGGCTCAGGGTCTCCTCATGGCGGGAGACCACCCAGGTGGCCAGGAAACTTCCGGCCAGCCCCACCAGCAGCCAAGGGAGCCGATCCCGGGCGCGCCGCACCGGCGCTTCGGTCATCGCGCGCAGGGAGCGCAAGTGATCGTGACGCAGACCGACCAGAAGGTTCAGATCTTCGATGTGCTCCCGGCGCAGGATCGTGATCAGCGCCGTGGGGGGCACCACCCCCAGGAAGCGGCCGTCGCTGTCCGCCACCGGCATGGCCGCCAGCTGGTGCTCCACCGCCAGCCCGGCCACCTGCTCCTGATCGTCACGGGGATGGACACAGACCCGTGCGGGCCGCATCAGCTCGAGTATCGAGACGTCGGCGGGGGCCGCCAGCAGAGCCACCAGGTCCACGAGTCCCACCAGTCGTCCAGCCTCATCAAGCACGTAGAGGGTCTCGACCGCCTGGAAATCCCCGACCGCCAGGCTGGAGCGCACGGCGCCGGCGCAGTCGGTCGGTCGTGCTTGTGGCACTCGCGCTGTGAGATGGGCGCCGGCCGACTCGGAGTGGATGGGCAAGGCTGGGAACAGGGCCACGGGGATCAGCCGCTGCTGGCTGTCGATGCCGTGGCGGTGCCGCCCTCAGCATCCCGGCGCTGGGGCGGGGCTGGGCCAACGAGGCCATCAAACCGCTGTTCGTAGCCCAGCGCCCACTCCATGGGATCAGCGCCTGGCGGGAGCAGGCGAAGGAACTCCGGCAACGCCAGGATCCCCTCCGCCGCCTGGCCCAGGCGTTCCACAGAGCGGCTGCCCGGTAGCCGTCGCTTGAGCTCATGCTCCAGGCGCTGGAAATACCAGGCCGAGACTTCCAGGCCCGCCCTGGCCCGTTGCCAGCAGGTGGGATCGCGATGACTGTCGAGCAGGCGATCCCAGGCGTTGTGCGCCTTGTCCGCTGCGGTCACCAGGAGGGAGGCGTCCGGTTTTCGGGCCAGGCTCTCGAGGTAGAGGCGCTTCCAGCGGAACCAGGCGTCGGGCTTGCCATCGGCCTCCTGCTTTCCGGGATCAGTGCAGTCCTGCACGATGTCTGCCACGGCGGCGCCAAAGCGATGGGCGATCGAAGTGTGGCTCTGGCCGGCGTCCTCGATCGCATCGTGCAGAAGGCCGGCGATGGCCTGGTCCTCGTTGCCGCCGTCTTCCCATACCAGGGAGCTCACGGCGATGACGTGCGACAGGTACGGAACGTTCTTGCCCTCACGGAGCTGATCGCGATGGAGATCAGTCGCCCATTGCAGGGCCTCGCTGTAGCGGGGGGTGATCAGAACGGAAGCCATCCCGGGAGGTGCACAGAATGGAGTTGGCCACCACAGCATGACCGAGTGGTCAGTACCGCCGTTTTGTCCGCAGCCTGGACGGGACCACCACGCTCGACACTGCTGCTGCTGGTGGGAGATGGGGCCCCAAGCCAGAGCCCGTCAGCTGCAGCGGCATCGACGCATTATCGCTGGATAGCGATGGGATGTGCTGGTGAAGCTTGCGGAGGACTCCATGGCCTCATCGTTCGCACCGGTACAGGGCGGGGGTCCCAGATCCGACGAAACCCAGTGCATATAATGGCAGGGGATACATTCTAGGCATTGTGATACAGGGTTTACAGAACATCTTTGTCCACAACCAAGCGGGAGCCGCCAGGCCCCGATCCGCCACCATCATGACTATCAATCGAGGGACTAACTGCTTCAGCCTTGGGCAGTAGGGCGGCGCAGGTGACACAACTACATCCCTGGGCACCGGTTGATTCGGTGTCGCAATCATCAACCGGCCAGACCAGTGTGCCACGCGTAAGAACCTCGAGTCCTGCGATTTGGGGCTATCCGCAACAGTGCAGTTGGCTTGATGGTTTTGTGGAGATCGCCAGGCTCTCGGCTAGGGAGACCCTGGAAAACCCGGCCCCACCACGGGACAATGGCCCTGTGATCACAGGCCTGGACTGATGTGATGGGCGGCAAGCAGCTGGGATTCAGCGATTACGAGCAGACCCCCGCCAAGAAGCGCACCAAGCGGGAGAAGTTCCTGGCTGAGATGGATGCGGTGGTGCCATGGCAGGCCCTGATCGCTCTGATCGAGCCCCACTACCCCAAGACCGGCAGCAAAGGCGGCCGGCCGCCCTACCCGCTGGCCACGATGCTGCGGATCCACCTGATACAGCAGTGGTATTCGCTGAGTGATCCAGCGATGGAGGATGCCCTGATCGAAGTGCCGACGATGCGGCGGTTCGCGGGGATCGACCTGCTCAGCGATCGGATCCCCGATGAGACCACGATCCTGGCGTTCCGGCACCTGCTGGAGAAGCACAACCTGGGTGAGCAGATCTTTGAGACCGTCAAGGCCCATCTCAAGGACCGAGGGATGGCCATGAAGCAGGGGACGATCATCGATGCCACCTTGATCGCGGCGCCCAGTTCCACCAAGAACAAAGCTCGTGAGCGGGATCCGGAGATGCACCAGACCAAGAAGGGCAACCAGTGGTATTACCGCTTCGCGGAAGGCTTCGCCTACGGGATGAAGATCCATGCGGGCGTGGACAAGGAGACAGGCCTGATCCACTCCGTCGTCACCACTGCCGCCAATGTCCATGACCTGACGCCGGCAGCTGAGCTGCTGCA
>JAWOBH010000094.1:0-10736 GCA_046498125.1 Prochlorococcaceae cyanobacterium
GCAGCCAGAGCAGGTGGGCAGCCCCGGCGCTGAGGCCGGCACCCTGCAGGAGCGTTTCGAAGCTGGCCTGGAGATCGAGGCCTGCGGCTGCGTCGAGCCCCGGTGCGCTGCCGGGGGCCGAGGTGCTCACCATGGGGGCTGCTCAGGTAGGGGAAACTTAGCGGGCGTCCCGCTAGCGAGCGTCGAGGGCCTGCCACTCGCGGGGCAGGGCACCGGTGTAGATCTGCGAGGGCCGGAAGATGCGGTTGGCCCCCAGCTGTTCCTTCCAGTGGGCCAGCCAGCCGGCGGTGCGGGCGATGGCGAAGATCGGCGTGAACAGGTCCCGGGGGATGCCGAGCTTGCGGTACACCAGCCCGGAATAGAAGTCGACGTTGGGGTAGATGCCCTTGGGCCCCAGGCGCTCGGCGGCCGCCCGTTCCAGATCACAGGCCAGATCGTAGAGGGGGTCGTGGCCGAAGCGGTCGAACAGCTGCTCGGCCAGGGCCTGCAGAATCACCGCCCGGGGGTCCTTCACCTTGTATTCCCGGTGGCCGAAGCCCATGATCTTCTGACGCTCGGCGATCGCCCGGTCGAGCCAGGGCTCCACCTGGTCGGCGCTGCCGATGGCCTCCAGCATGGCCAGCACGTCCTCATTGGCGCCGCCGTGCAGGGGGCCCGCCAGGGTGCCCACCGCCGAGGCCACCACGGCGTAGGGATCGGTGAGAGTGCTGGCGGTGACGCGGGCGCTGAAGGTGCTGGCGTTGAGGCTGTGCTCGGCGTGGATGATCAGGCAGGCATCGAAGATGCGCGCCGCCAGGGGGTCAGGCTCCCGCTCGGTGAGCATGTAGAGGAAATTGGCCGCGTAGGGCAGGTCGTCGCGGGGCTGGATGGGATCCTGTCCTTTGCGGATCAGCTGGAACGCCGCCACCATCGTGGGGATCTTGGCCAGCAGACGCACCACCGCCCCGTAGATGTATTCGGGGTTGTCCAGGGCGCGGCGTGAATAGAAGAGCCCCAGGGAGGCGGCGCTGGCCTGCAGGGCGTCCATGGGATGGCCCTGGGCCGGGAAACTCTTCATCATGTCGCGGATCCGGAAGCTCACCCGCCGGTGCATCTGCACCTCGTGCTCGAACTCCCGGAGCTGCACCGCGGTGGGCAGATCGCCCCAGATCAGCAGATAGGCGGTTTCCAGAAAGGTGCTCTGGGCCGCCAGGATCGCCGTGTCGTAGCCGCGGTAGGTGAGATGCCCCTGGCGGCCATCGATGTCACAGATGGCCGACTGGGTGGCCGGCACCCCCTCGAGCCCGGGCCGGAACGGCGGCGGCGACGCAGTGGCACTCACGGGCAGCGGGCAGGCGGAGGTGGGCTGACCCTACGGCCAGTCCCCATCCAGGGCCGTAGCGCTAGCTGCCTAGCTGCCGCCCAGCAGCTGCCGGGGGCCCATCAGCAGCCGCAACCGGCCCCGGGGCCGGCGCGCGCCTGGGCCGGGCTCCAGCTCCAGCAGCGCCACCCCGGCCTTCTTGAGCACCACCGTGCCGGGCTCGGCGCCGATCAGGGCAGCCGCCAGCAGGCCCAGATCGGGCTCATGGCCCACCAGCGCCAGCCGCTGCCCAGCCGTCAGGCCGCCGAGCAGGGGCCAGGGGTCGCCACCCGGCGCCAGCCCCTCGGCCCGCCGCAGGGCCGGAGCCAGGCCGGCGGCACAGGCCAGCTCGGCGGTCTGGAGCGCCCGCCGCAGTGGACTGCTGAACAGGGCGGTGCAGCCCAGTTCGAGGCGCACCAGCTGGGCCATCACCGCCTCGGTGCGGGCACGGCCGGCGGCCGTCAGGGCTCGCCCGGCGTCAGGTCGCTCGGGGCTGCGCTCCTCGGCGATGCCATGGCGCAGCAACAGCAGTTCAGCCATAGCTGATCCGGGCCCGCAGGTGCAGAGCACCATCCTCACTCTGCAGCGCCAGGCCCAGGCCCTGCACCGGCTCCGCCAGGGGCTCTCCGGCCAGGGCCGAGAGCAGCCGCCAGGGTGTCCAGAGCGGCAGCAGCTCCCGGGCGGGCCCGCCCGCCAACGCCCAGCGCAGCGGCGCCGCGGGCAGATCGAGGGCCGCCAGGGTGTCCAGCAGCGGCCGCGGCCCCTGGCGGCCCTGGCGCTGCTGGCTGAGGCTGTCCAGGGAGTTGGACCACCAGGCCAGGCCATCGTGCTCCCGGCGGGCCGCCGCCAGGGAGGCCTGGAGCTGCTCGCCCGCGGCACCGCGACGGCCACTGGCGGCCTGCAGCCGGGTCCACACCTGCACTCCCTCACCGTCCAGCTCAAGCGGCGCGGCGATCAGTCCGTCGCCGGCCAGGTCGGCCACCAGGGCTGCCGGATCGGGGGATCCGGCCGGAGTGCCCAGCAGCCAACCGCCGGCCGAGCGCAGCACCAGCAACGGGCCTTCGGCCGCAGCGGCCACCCGCGCCGGCAGGGCCTCCAGCGGTTGACCGGCTCCGGCCAGCAGCCAGGACTGCAGCCTGGTCTGCCAGGCCTGGGGCCAGTGGGCCGGAGCCTGGAGCAGGGCCAGACTTTCAGCCTCACTTCGCACCGCGGCCAGCAGGGCTTCAGCGCTGCCGCCACCCGCGCCGGCACCCCCAGTCGGCTGGGCGCCTGCCAGATCCACACCGTCCGCGCCGGGCGCCGGCGTCAGCCAGCCATCGAGCAGCAGAGCGGCCCCCTGGGGCCTGAGGGCCGCCACCAGGGAGCCGCTCCCGGACCAGGCCCCCCCCAGCCAGTCGTCCAGGGCCGGTGGACGGGCACTGATCAACAGCACCCCCTGCCTCAACCGCTCGAGGGAGTGCTGGAAGGCCGGATCGGCGGCCTGGTTGAGCTCATCGATCTGGGAGACGTCGAGGGCCTGCTCCAGGGGGCCCCGGCCCGAGGCCAGCAACACCAAATCGTCGTCGATCAGGGCGGTGGCGATCGGCACCGGCTCACGGCCCAGCAGGGCGCCGCGGCCACTGATCAGGCCCATGCCCCGGTAGCTGCTCACCTGCAGGTCGGTGCCGGCGAGGCTGCGGGTCTGCCAGAACCGCTGCAGGAAGCGGCGGGCCCCGTCGCCGTCGCGGCTGCTCAGGGACAGCACCCAGCCGCTGGGGCTGCCGTCCACGCCCGCCAGCAGCCAGAGGCCGGTTTCGGGGCCCAGCCAGCCGGCCAGCTCACCGGGATAGTCGAGCCCGGCGGCGGCGAAGGCCCCATCGCGCAGCCGGGCCAGGGCGTCGCGGGCCTCTGCGCGCCGCCGCGGCGGCGCCACCGCCCGGGCATAGGCCAGGGGCTGCTCGACGTCGCTGAGCAGGTAGAGGCTGAGATCCACGTCGCGGGGCACGAAGCGGGCCGAACGGGGGGAGGTCAGCGCCTGCTGCTGCAGTTGAAGGGGGGAGCGCTGCCACACCAGCCACCAGGCGGCCCCGCCCAGGGCCAGCAGCACCAGGATCACCGCCAGCACCACCGCCAGAAATCGGCGGGCCTTCATGCATCCACAGCAGGATGGGACCATCCTGCACCGGACCCAGGCCCGTGAACACTCCGCTGAGCATCCCCGCCCGTGCGTTGCAGGAGCGTTTGCAACGGGGCGAGGCGATCCAGCTGGTGGATGTGCGCGAAGACCAGGAGCTGGCCTGGGCCCGGCTGCCCCATCCGGTGCTGCACCTGCCCCTGAGCCGCTCCCGGGAGTGGCTGGGGGATCTGGACCGGCGCCTGGAGCGCGACCGGCCGGTGGCCGTGCTCTGCCATGCCGGCGTGCGCAGCTGGCAGTTCGCCTGCTGGCTGATCGAGCAGCAGGGCTACGGGGATGTGTGGAACCTGCAGGGCGGCATCGATGCCTGGAGCGTGGAGGTGGACCCCAGCGTGCCGCGCTACTGAGCCACGTCGGGCAGAGCCTGTTGCCATCCAGCTCCCGGCGCAGGGTGCCTACGATCAACGAGCTCACCACGCCGCGGCAGCCGGTGCAGGCCCTCTCCCCTCGACAGCAGGAGGTGCTGCGTCTGGCCGTGCGCCACTACGTGGACACGATGGAACCCGTGGGCAGCAGGACCCTGGTGCGGCGCTTCGGGCTGCCCACCAGCGCGGCCACCGTGCGCTCAGCCATGGGCGCCCTGGAGCAGCAGGGGTTGCTCACCCAGCCCCACACCTCCGCCGGCCGCGTGCCCAGCCAGCAGGGCTACCGCCTCTATGTGGACCGGCTGCTGCCGGCCCCCGGCGCCGCCGCCCTGCAACTGGAGCGCGATCTGACCAACCTCAGCCTGCAGTGGCCGGCCTTCGACGACCTGCTGCTGCATCTGGGCCGGCGACTGACCGACCTCACCGGCCTGCTGAGTCTGATCACCCGGCCCCGGCGGCCGCTGCCTCAGCCCCAGCTGCAGGCCCTGCGGCTGGTGCCGAGTGGCGAGCGGCTGCTGGTGTTCCTGGTGCATGGCCCCACCCACACCAGCAGCCACAACCTGCGCCTGCCCGCCGGCAGCGAACCCGAGCTGGCGGTGCTGGAGCGCTGGGCCAACGACCAGCTGCGCGGTGACGGCGGAACCATCGCCTGGCAGCACCTGCCCCGGGAACTGGCCACCAGCGGCCGGCTGCTGCGCCAGCTGGTGGAGGCCCAGGCCCTGCCCGCTCCCGGCCGCGACGCGGTGGCCAGCGGCCTGGGCAAACTGCTGGCCCAGCCCGACTTCAGTCACACCGCCAGCCTGCGGCCGCTGGTGCAGCTGGTGGAGGAGGATCCGGAGCAGGTGCTGGGCCCCCTGGCCAACGCCGTCTGGATCGGGGACGAACACCCCCACGCCGCCCTGGCCGGCTGCGCGGTGGTGCAGGCCGCTTACCGCAGTGGTGACGGTGGAGTGGGCCACGTGGCCCTGGTGGGACCGATGCGCATGGCCTACGCCACCGCCACGGCGGCGGTGCGCTCGGTGGCCTCTAGCCTGCAGCGACTGCTGAGCTGAGGCGACGAGCCGATGACCTATTGCCTGGGCTTCCTGCTGGAAGCGGGGCTGGTGATGGCGTCGGACTGCCGCACCAACGCGGGGGTGGACTACATCTCCACCTACAGGAAGATGCACATCTTCCGGCCCTCCGACGACCGCCTGATCGTGCTGCTGGCGGCGGGCAACCTGGCCACCACCCAGGCGGTGCTGAACCGGATCCAGCGCGATCTGGACCGGGCCCAGCGGGGCCGCAAGGCCGGCGCGGAGACGGGGGAGAGGGGCGAGGCCGCCGAGCACAGACGGCTGGGATCCCTGCTGGATGCCGACTACCTGTTTGAGGTGGCCGACTACGTGGGCCGGGTGAGCCGCGAGGTGCAGGCGGAGTTCAAGCCGGTGCTCTCCCAGGCGGGCGCCAGCGGCTCGGCCTCGTTCATCCTCGGCGGCCAGATCGCCGGCCAGGCCCATGGGCTGTTCATGATCTATCCCCAGGGCAATGCGGTGATGGCCACCACCGAAACCCCGTTCCTGCAGATCGGCGAGAGCAAATACGGCAAGCCGCCACTCGATGGCCTGGCCAACACGGCGATGTCGCTGGAGGATGCGGCTCGGCTGTGCCTGGTGTCCCAGGTGATCACGCGCCGCTCCAACCTCACGGTGGGGCCGCCTTTCGACCTCGTGATCCTGCGCCGCGACGAACTGCGCGTGGCCCAGCAACTGCGCCTGGGGGCGGATTCAGAGGCCCTGCAGGGGTTTCTGCACACCTGGGTGGAGGTTCAACGGGAAGCCCTGGAGCGCCTGCCCCGTTTCCCCTGGGAGCCCCAGGTCGGCAACGCCGCAGCCAGCACGGCGAGCTGGACGAGCACCACGATTGATCCAGCCCTGAGCTGAAGCGCAGGGCAGATCGGCTGGCCAGTCCCGGATCAGCCGGTGAGGCCAGTTCAGCCGGTCAGCCCCCCCAGGCGCTCGGCCACGGTGTTCACGTCCTTGTCACCCCGGCCGGAGAGATTGAGCACCACCTCGGTGCCGGGGGCCAGGGTGGGGCAGAGCTGATCGAGGGCCGCAAAGGCGTGGGCCGTTTCCAGGGCCGGGATGATGCCCTCCAGCTCGCTCACCAGGCGCAGGGCGACCAGAGCCTCGTCGTCGGACACGGCCAGATACTCGGCCCGGCCGATCTCACGCAGGTAGCTGTGTTCGGGGCCCACGCCGGGATAGTCGAGGCCGGCGCTGATCGAGTGGGCCTCCTGCACCTGGCCCTCGCTGTCCTGGAGCAACAGGCTCATGGCACCGTGCAGCACGCCCACCCGGCCCTCGGTGATGGTGGCGGCGTGGCGGCCTGAAGCCACCCCCTCACCGGCCGCCTCCACGCCGATCAGACGCACGGCGGTGTCTTCCACGAAGGGGTGGAACAGGCCCATGGCATTGGAACCACCACCCACGCAGGCCACCAGCACATCGGGCAGGCGACCGAAGGCCTCGGCGCACTGCTGCTTGGCTTCGAGGCCGATACAGGCATGGAAGTCGCGCACCAGCATCGGGTAGGGATGGGGACCGGCCACCGAACCGAGGATGTAATGGGTGCTCTCCACGTTGGTCACCCAGTCGCGGATCGCCTCGCTGGTGGCGTCCTTGAGGGTGGCGGTGCCGGCCGTCACGGGCTGCACCGTGGCGCCAAGCAGGCGCATGCGGAACACGTTGAGGGCCTGGCGGCGCATGTCCTCGGCGCCCATGTAGATCACGCACTCCAGGCCGAAGCGGGCGCACACGGTGGCGGTGGCCACGCCGTGCTGGCCGGCGCCGGTTTCGGCGATGATCCGCTGCTTGCCCATGCGCAGGGCCAGCAGCGCCTGGCCCAGAGCATTGTTGATCTTGTGGGCGCCGGTGTGGTTGAGGTCCTCACGCTTGAGCCAGAGGCGCGGGCCGCCCTCGGGGCGCGCGTAGTGCTCGGTGAGCCGCTCGGCCTCATACAGCGGTGAAGGGCGGCCCACATAGGTGAGCAGCAGATGGTTGAGCCGCCCGGTGAAGGCCGGATCGGCCCAGGCCTCGGCGGCGGCGGCCTCCAGTTCGGCCAGAGCCGGCATCAGCGTTTCCGGCACGTACTGACCACCGAAGCGCCCGAAGCGGCCGGCGGCGTTGGGACGGGCCTGGGGCTGCAGGGCGTCCGGCCCGGCCGGGGTGCTGCTGAGGGGAGGAACGGTGCTGGTCACCAGGGGCCGGAGCTGTTGCGCCCAGCGTAGGTAGGGGCTGGGGTGCAGGGAGCCGGGCGTGCCGCTCAGCCAGCCGGGAGCGATGGAACGGGCCCGCCAGTGGAGCGAACGGAGGCAGCAGCGCCCCATGCCGCATCCGCTGGGCGACCTACGCGCCGATCGTGACCGCTGGAGGCCGAGGATTAAGAGCGGTTGACGGACGTGCGCCCATGGCCAGGAAAGGTGGCTGGCAGGAATTCAGCGGGCCGGGCCTCCCTGCCGCCCAGCAACGCCCCGCGGCAGGAGCCCCTGGGGTTGCGAAGGCTCAGCAGCGGGTGCGGGTCCAGCGCACCAGGGCCGGCAAGGGCGGCAAGGTCGTGACCGCCATCACCGGCGTTGAGGCCCCCGAAGCCGAACTCAAGACCCTGCTCAAACAGCTCAAGGCCGCCGCCGGCACGGGCGGCACCCTCAAGGACGGCGTGATCGAACTGCAGGGCGACCAGGTGGCTGCCGCCCTGGAGGCGCTGGCGGCGGCGGGTTACCGGCCCAGGCAGGCGGGCGGATGAAGGACGCAGGGGACAATGGCCGCAACAGACCGCCCGAAACCCCATGACCGCCAGCCCCGCCAGCAACCCCGCCTACGGGGCGCTCACCACCCAGGGCAACAGCACCAACATCGTGTGGCACCACAGCACGGTGACCCGCGACGCCAGGGCCCATCAGCACGGGCACCGCAGCGCGATTCTCTGGTTCACCGGCCTGAGCGGCGCCGGCAAGAGCACCCTGGCCAATGCCGTGAACTCGGCCCTGTTCGAGCAGGGGATGGCCTGCTACGTGCTCGACGGCGACAACATCCGCCACGGTCTCTGCAACGACCTGGGCTTCTCCGATGCGGACAGGGAGGAGAACATCCGCCGCATCGGCGAGGTGGCCAAGCTGTTCGTGGATGCCGGGGTGGTGGTGCTCACCGCCTTCGTGTCACCGTTCCGCTCCGACCGGGACAAGGTGCGCGCCCTGGTTCCCGAGGGCGACTTCATCGAGATCTTCTGCGACGCCGGGCTGGCGGTGTGCGAGCAGCGGGACACCAAGGGGCTCTACGCCAAGGCCCGGGCCGGGGAGATCAAGGAGTTCACGGGCATCTCCAGCCCCTATGAAGCGCCGGAGACGCCGGAGCTGCTTGTGGAAACCGGAACGCAAAGCCTGGAGGACTGCGTGAGCACGGTGCTGACGCTGCTGCAGAAGCGCGGGATCATTCCCCAGGCGAACTGACAGCCGAGTCGAGCCGCAGCCGGCTGCCCCAGGCATCGAGAAACGTCTTGCCGCAACTCGCCACCGGCACTGCCAGCAGCAGTCCCAGCAGCTCGCCCAGCCCCAGCAGCGCTCCCAGGCGCGCGCCGAGGGGAAGGCAGACGAGCAACCAGGCCGGCTGCAGTCCCACGATCTTGCCCATCAGCCGAGGGGCGATCACCTGATCCACCACCTGGCCCACTGTGATCGCCGCCACCAGCACCTCCAGGCCGGTGCCGGGATCGTTGAGGGCCAGCAGGCTGCTCACCAACACGATCGTGAGCGAGCTGGCGAAGGGAATCAGGGTTGTGAAACCGATCAGCACCGCGAACAGCACGCCGTAGGGAATCGCCAGCACGGTGAACACCACCGTCTGCAGGCTGCTGAGGATCAACGCCAGCAGCACCTGGCCTGCGAAGTAGCCGCGGAAGGTGCGGCCGAGGGTGTCCGTGACCAGGGGCCGGACACCCGGAGGCAGCCAGAGGGCCAGGCCGGCGGCGATGCTCTCGCCGCCCAGCAGCAGGAACACCGCCAGCACCAGCACGATCAACGTGTTGATGGTGAGGCCCACGGTGGCCCCCAGCAGGCCCAGCAGCCGCTGGCTGAGCTGGCTGGCCAGCCTGCTGAGCCTGGTCAGCAGGTCGCTGCTGAGGGTGCCGAAATCGGTGGGCAGACCCTGCTGTGCCGCCCAGGCCTCCAGTGCATCCAGCCACACCTGGCCTTTGGAGATCCAGCGCGGCAGCACCACGATCAGGTCGCCGAGCTGCTCGACCAGACGCGGCACCAGCACCAGCAGCGCCAGCACCAGCACCCCCAGGGCCAGGGCCAGCACCAGCAGCGTGGCCAGGGGCCGGGGCAGGCCACGCTGGCGCAGCCAGCGGCTGGGGATGTCGAGCAGGAAGGCGATCAGCGCGGCGGTGACGATCAGCGCCGGGAACGGGGCCAGCGGCAGCAGCAGCTGGCGCAGCACCCAGAGGTTGAGCACCAGCAGCGGCAGAGCCAGGCCGACCTTCAGCCAGGGTGGAAGTTCCAGGCGTTCGAGCATCGTCTCAACCCATCCCCGCCAGATAGGCAGCGCTGCCGAGTTCCTGCAGCCGGCCGTCCTTGGCGCGCACCTGCCCATGCAGCTCGGCCCGGTAGGCCGCTAAGGCCTCGCCCAGGGCGGCATCAGCAATGGCCAGGATCTGCACCGCCAGAAGGCCGGCGTTGGTGCCGTTGCCGATCGCCACGGTGGCCACGGGGATCCCGGCTGGCATCTGCACGATGCTGTGCAGCGAATCCACCCCCGAAAGCGCCCGGCTGGCCACCGGCACACCGATCACCGGCAGGGTGGTGAGGGCCGCCACCATCCCCGGCAGGTGGGCGGCGCCACCGGCGCCGGCGATCACCACCTTCAGGCCCCGCCCGGCCGCCTCCTGGGCGAAGGCCGCCATCTCCAGGGGCGTGCGGTGGGCCGAGAGCACCCGCACCTCGTGGGCCACCCCGAACAGCTCCAGCACCGCAACGGCCGGCTGCATGGTGAGCAGGTCGGAGTCGCTGCCCATCACCACCGCCACCCGGGGCGGGGCTGGGCTGGAGGGGGTGGCGCTCAAGGGCTGAGAACGGAGGATGGGGGCATTGTCGTGCCTGAGGCAGCGATGCGCTGGATCCGCAACGTGCGCCTGCCCCGCAGCTCCCGCTGCCGCCACGGCGCCGACCAGCGCTGGCGGGTGGGGGTGGACACCGATGGCGTGATCCAGGTGCTGGAACCGATCCCGCCCGGCAGCGCCGCCGCCGGCGAGGACTGGGGCGGCGACTGGCTCAGCCCGGCCGGGGTGGACCTGCAGATCAACGGCGGCCTGGGGCTGGCCTTCCCCGAACTCACCCCCGCCGACCTGCCGAAGCTGGACGAGCTGCTGGAGCTGCTCTGGCGCGACGGCGTGGAAGCCATCTGCCCAACCCTGGTGACCTGCGCGGTGGAGCCGCTGCGCCAGGCCCTGGCGGTGCTGGAGGAGGCCCGTCAGCAGCATCGCCCCGGCCGCTGCCGCCTGCTGGGCGCCCACCTGGAGGGGCCGTTCCTGAATCCGGCGCGGCGCGGCGCCCACCCCGAGCAGCACCTGGCCGCCCCCAGCCTGGCGGCCCTCGAGGAGCGCATCGCCAGCTTCGAAGACCAGATCGCCCTGATGACCCTGGCGCCCGAACTGGACGGGGCAGCGGAGGTGATCGCGGCGCTGCAGCGGGGGGGAGTCGTGGTGAGCCTGGGCCACAGCGCCGCCAGCGAACAGCAGGCCTCCGAGGCCTTTGCGGCCGGGGTGGGGATGGTGACGCACACCTTCAACGCCATGGGCGGGCTGCTGCCCCGCGACCCGGGGCCGG
>JAWOBH010000200.1:0-9751 GCA_046498125.1 Prochlorococcaceae cyanobacterium
ATCGCCGGCAGCGGCGCCCTGCTGGCCCTGCTGCTGGCGGCCCTGGTGGCCTTCTGCAATGCCACCTCCTCGGCCCAGCTGGCGGGGATTCATCCCGAATCGGGGGGGGCCTACGTGTACGGACGCCAGCGGCTCGGGGACTTCTGGGGCTATCTGGCCGGCTGGGGGTTCGTGGTGGGCAAGCTCGCCAGCTGCACGGCCATGGCCCTCACCTTCGCCAGCTATGGGGCCCCCACGCTGATGCGGCCCCTGGCGGTGGCTGCCGTGCTCGCGCTCACCGTGGTGAATCTGTTCGGGGTGAAGAAAACGGCGCAGCTCACCCGCCTGATCGTGGCCGTGGTGCTGCTGGCGCTGGCGGCCGTGATCCTGGCGGTGCTGCTGGGAGGCGAGGCCTCGTTCAGTCGCCTCACGGCCGCGCCCGACTGGCGTCCCCAGGCCATCCTCCAGGCGGCGGGTCTGTGGTTCTTCGCCTTCTCGGGCTATGCCCGGCTGGCGACCCTGGGGGAGGAGGTGGTGGATCCGCAGCGCACGATTCCGCGCGCGATCCCGCTGGCCCTCGGCCTCACCCTGATCCTCTATCTCGCCGTGGCGCTCTCGGCGCTGCTGGCGGTGGATGCCGAGCTGCTCGGCCAGGTTCCGGCGCCGCTGGTGACGGCCGTGGAGGCGGGCCGCTTCGCCGCCTGGAGCCCCATCGTTCGGATCGGCGCCGCGGTGGCCTCGCTGGGGGTGCTGCTGTCGCTGATCGTGGGCGTGAGCCGCACCACGTTCGCGATGGCGGCCAACCGCGATCTGCCCGCCTGGTTCGCCAGCGTGCATCCGCGCACCAGGGTGCCCCACAGGGCCGAGCTGGCCGTGGGAATGATCGTGGCTGTGCTGGTGTCGCTCAGCGATCTGCGTTCGGCGATCGGCTTCAGCGCCTTCACCGTGCTCCTCTACTACGCCGTCACCAACGCCGCCGCCCTGCGGCTGGAGCCGGCGGAGCGGCGCTGGCCCCGCGGCCTGGCCCTGGCGGGACTGCTGGGCTGCGTGCTGCTGGCCTTCAGCCTGCCGCCGGCTTCGGTGCTGGGGGGTGTGCTGGTGCTGCTGATCGGTGCCGCTCTCTACGGCGGCCGCCGGTTGCGGGGGGGCTGAGGGGTGTGCCGGTGCTCAGCTGTGCAACGGCGCCCAGGCCATGGTGGCGTTGAACTGCTCGCACCAGATCAGCACCGATCCCTGGCGGCTGAGATCGATCGAGGCCGGCACTTCGTAGATCTGGGCGCCGGAAGCCGACGTCAGCGGCGCAATCACCTTGTAGGTGCCCTCCCTGAGCGGATAGGCCGGCGGTTTGCTGTCCGCCAGGGGGGTGCTGGAGGGACTCACGGCCACCTTCAGATCCGGTGCCGATTCGCTGGTGCGGAAATCCCCGCTGAACACCAGCAGGGTGCGGTTGCCTTCGCGGCGCACGCTCACGCTGCCGCTCACCGGCTTCTCGGCCTGGCGGAAGGCCTGGGGCGCGGCCGCCGCAGCCTGGGCCTGGACGTTCGCCGGCGCCGCCGCCTGGGCCCGGGGCGAAGTGCTGGCCCGCAGCAGGGCTGGGGTGCCGACGAGGGCGGCCAGGCCCAGGGCCAGGGAGCAGGCCAGGATGGTTTTGGAGGAACGCATGGTGGAGGGAGGGTGAACGGTGTGCGGCACGGCGGCCGTTGTGCGTGCAGCGCCTGGTTCAGCGGCGGCCCGCACCGGAGTGGTGCCGTGGGGGTGTACCCATGAACGCCCCTCCTGGATTTCTGGGCCGCCTGCGCTTGCCGGCCATGGCGCTGCCGCTGGGGCTGTATGTGATCCTGCGCGGTCTCGATGCCCCCGTGCTCAAGCGGCTGCAGGAGCTCGGCCAGCAGCACCAGGTGAACGGCGAGAACCCGATCAGTTTCTGCAATGTGTTCTTCTTCGCCCAGCTGGTGGTGGGAGTGGCGGCGCTGCTTGCGGGCCGGCGGCAGGTGGGCCCCGCCCTGGCCGCCCTCACCACGCCGCAGCGCTGGCTGCTGGCGGCGGACACGCTGCTGGGGCGCTTCCTCGCTCCGGTGGCCTATTTCACGGCCCTCCAGTCGCTCTCGGTGATCAGCCAGACCCTGCTCTTCGCCCTGGTGCTGCCCTTCTCGGCGCTGCTGGCCCGCGCCCTGCTGGCTGAGCCCCTGCCCCGCTCGTTCCTGCCCAGCCTGCTGCTGATCACCGCCGGCCTGCTGCTGCCCCAGCTGGCGCCGATGGGCTCCTCCGGGCCGATGGACGATCCAGCCGGACTGTTCTGGGCGCTGGCGGCCGTGCTGGCCTTCAGCGCCGCCGCCCTCACCGGCCGCCGCATCTCCGCCGCCGGCATCCCGCCGGTGCTCAGCGTGGGAGTGGGCTCCCTGGCGTCCGCCCTGGTGTTCGCGGTGCTGGCGGTGCTGCTCTACGGCCCCGGCCACTTCCTGCTGCTGCGCCTGTGGTGGGTGGTGGGCGTGATCCTGATCTATGCCCTCAGCCTGTCGCTGGGCAGCGAGCTGGCCCTGCGCCACGCCTACCGCCATGCCGGCGTGGCCACGGTGTCGCTCTGGGGCAGCCTCTCGATCGCCGTGGCGGTGCTCGCCGCCGTCCTGCTGCTGGGCGAGCCGCTCGATGCCGCCACCGTGGCCGGGGTGCTGCTGCTGCTGGCCGGGGTGGCGCTGGCGCGGCGGCGCCCGGCCGGGTTGCCCAGGCTCGGGGCCTGAGTCCCGGCCACCGATGCCGCCATGGCGGAGGCCATCGCCCCGCTCGACGACGGCCTCGACCAGATCGACCGCCTGCTGGATGCCGGCCAGCGCTGATTCCTGCCGCTGGCCTGGGCCGCTGAACCGGGCCGCTGATCCGGGCCGCCTGTCACCCGGCGGAACTGCCAGCCTGGGCAGGCAATCCGCGCGATCGCTCACCGGGAGGACGGCATGAAACGCGCCATGGCGGTTCTGATCACGACCCTGCTGCTGGGCGGCGGCTGCGCCCGCGCTGACGCGCCTGCCGATCTGCCAACCGCGCCCGCGCCCACCACGCCTGCTCCCGCTCCCGCCCCGGCGATCGAGGCCGTGGACCCCAGCCAGGTGCCGGAGGCCAGCGACTTCCGCCAAACCGTGCTGGTGCGGGGCCTGGAGCATCCCTGGGGCCTGGCCTGGCTGCCGGACGGCGACCTGCTGGTAACGGAACGGCCCGGCCGCCTGCGGATCGTGCGCGACGGCGTGCTCGATCCGGTACCGATCACCGGCGTGCCGGAGGTGCTGGCCGCCGGCCAGGGGGGCCTGCTGGATGTGAGCCTCCACCCCCGCTTCGCCGAGAACAGGCTCGTTTACCTCACCTATGCCGCCGGCAGCCCGGAGGCCAACCACACCCGGCTGGCCCGGGCCCGCTTCGACGGCCGCGCCCTCCGCCAGCTGGAGGTGATCTACGCGGTGCCGCAGCGCAAGAGCGGCACCCAGCACTTCGGCTCCCGCCTGATCTGGCTGCCCGATGAAACCCTGCTGCTGGCCATCGGCGACGGCGGCAACCCGCCGCTGCAGCTGGAGGGGGCCCTGATCCGCGACCAGGCCCAGAACCCGGCCAGCGCCCTGGGCAAGATCCTGCGCCTCAACGCCGATGGCAGCCCGGCCGCCGGCAATCCCTTCCAGAGCGATCCCACCGCCCTGCCGGAGCTGTGGAGCCTGGGCCACCGCAACATCCAGGGCCTGGCCTACGACCCGGCCAGCGGGCGGGTGTGGGCCAGCGAGCACGGCGCCCGGGGCGGCGACGAGCTCAACCTGGTGAGCGCCGGTGCCAACCACGGCTGGCCGCTGGTGACCCACAGCCGCGAGTATTTCGGCCCGGAGATCACCAGCCGCCGCGCGGCGGCCGGGATGGTGGATCCCCGCCGCGTCTGGACGCCGGCCATCGCGCCCTCCGGCCTGGCGGTGGCCAGCGGCCGGGTGCCCCAGTGGCGCGGCCAGATCTTTGCAGGCGGGTTGGTGTCTGCCGATGTGCGCCGGCTGCGCCTGGATCCCCAGGGCCGGGTGCTGGGCGAGGAGCGGATCCCCATCGGCCAGCGCGTACGCGACGTGCGCGAGGGCCCCGATGGCACTCTCTATGTGCTCACCGATGCCGCCGCTGATGGACAGCTGATCCGCCTGCAGCCGGGTTGATCGCCCAGCCCGGCACGACAAATGTTTCGCGCCTTGTGGTGCCAGAGGAACTGGTGGTTTGCGGACCCGTGAACCACAGCTACGTTCTGAAGGCCATTCCTGAAGACGCTTGGGACAAAAGAGTTGTTGCGAACCAGGCGAGCGCGACTCCCGTTTGTTAACCGAAGGGTATGGCCAGAGGGCCGTGGTTCATGGAACCTTTCAATGGCTAGTTAGCTGTCAGAAACTGAACAAAACACACGAAAGGAAATCGCACCCATGAACCAAATCGATTAGCAGCAAGCCTACGAGATCGGAATCGAGGCCTACACCTACCTCTACCCGCTCGTTGTGATGGACATGACGCGGCGTCAGGCTGTCAACGTCGAAGCCGGGAAGGCCTTCGGGCGCGGACCGATGAACACCTTCACGCACGTCCCGGCCTTTCCCCCGGCGGATTTCCGCGATGTTGTGCGGCCGAACTTCGACACGCTGTACTCGATCGCTTGGCTGGACCTCACGAAAGAATCGATGGTGGTCGCGGTTCCGGACACGCAAGGCCGCTACTACATGCTCCCGATGATCGACATGTGGTCGGACGTGTTTGCCTGTCCTGGCAAGCGCACGACGGGCACCGGCGCAGGTCGTTTCGCGGTTGTGCCGCCCGGTTGGCAGGGCAGGCTTCCCGAAGGCGTCCAGCGCATCGACGCGCCGACGCCCTATGTCTGGATCATCGGGCGCACCCAGACCAACGGCGAACAGGACTACGGGGCCGTCCATCAGGTGCAGGCTGGCTACACGACGACGCCACTGTCACAGCTGGATAAGACTCCCCAGACAGTGAGGGCAACGATCGATCCGACCGTGGACATGAAGACGCCTCCGATGACGCAGGTTGATGGCATGGACGCGGGCACGTTTTTCGGCTACGCCGCTGAACTCCTGAAGGTCAATCCGCCGCACATCACAGACCAACCCATTGTCGCGCGGATGCGACAAATCGGGATCGAGCCCGGCAAGTCCTTTGATCTCGGGAAAGCTGATCTGGCTGTTAAGCGTGCACTGGAGCGCGCAGCACCTAACGCTCTTGAGGCCATGCGGGCAAAGATTCCCACGCTTGCCCGCGTTGTGAATGGCTGGCAGATGAACACGGACACGATGGGTGTGTATGGGAATTACTACCTCAAGCGGGCCATTGTCGCGCTGGTCGGTCTGGGCGCCAACCTGCCCGAGGATGCGGTCTACCCGCTGAGCATCGGCGACGCGGACGGCAACCCGCTCACCGGGGCAAACCAGCACGTGCTGCACTTTGCCCAGAATGAGATTCCGCCCGCTCAGGCCTTCTGGTCGATTTCGTTGTACGACGAGCATGGGTTCCCAACCGCCAATGACCTGAAGCGAAACGCCATTGGCGATCGCGATGCCCTCAAGTTCAATGCGGATGGCTCGGTCGATTTGTACATTCAGCATGCGTCGCCTGGAGCCGAGAAGGAGTCGAACTGGTTGCCGGCTCCGGCAGGAGACTTCAACCTGACCATGCGAGTGTATTCACCCAAGAGTGAGGTCACTGATGGTCGATGGGCGCCCCCGGCCGTGACAAAGACGCGCTGATCACCTAAGCCAACACGGACGAGTTCCTCTCATTTTCAGCTAACCAGGGCATGCAGGCGACCGTCTACGTCAGCGCCTAGTGGCCGGCGTTAGGCGGCTTCTTACTGTGCGAGGCTGCGTGCTAATGACGACCGTTCGCAGCTAGCGACTCTGGTCACTACGGACACCGCCAGGCTCATGGATAGGAATTTCTCCCGGCCATAACTCCACCGTCCACATCCCAGATCGCCCCAGTCACCCAGGAGGCTCTATCGGACAGTAGGAAGCAGATCGTTTCAGCCACGTCCTCCGGACTGCCGACACGTCCGATCGGGTGGAAGTCATTGAACCCCTGAAGCGTCGAGTGGACCTTCTCCTTTTCAATGAACGCTTCGTAGATGGCTGTCTCAACAACTGCGGGGGAAACCGCATTGACCCTGATATGCGCACCAGCCAGCTCCATGGCGAGATGCTGGGTCAGAGAATGAAGGCCAGCCTTTGCCATGGAGTAGGCCGAGGATGGCGTTGCGGCAATGGCCTGCTGTGCCCACATTGATCCAATGTTCACAATACTTCCGCCGAGCTTCCGTGCAACCATGTTCTTCGCAACTGTCTGCGTGATGAAGAACAGCGACCTGTTGATGCTGAAGTAGCTGTCATAGTCGGCTTCTGAATGTTCAAGGAATGCCCTGGGGAGGAACACTCCGGCAGCATTGAGAAGTATGTCCGTGTCTGCATACTTGGTCTCGATCCGGGCACGCAGTTCGTCCGTTTCAGAAACGTTGGTGAGATCGGCCTTCTCTGCGTTGATCACTCCGAATTGGCCGAGTTCCTTGACGACCGCCTCGATGCGATCCTCTCTGTGCCCAACCACAACAGCCGATCCCCCACGCTCCAGGACGAGCTGAGCGACCTTCTTCCCGATACCGCTCGTCCCCCCGATGACCAATAGCTTCTTGTCGGAGAAGTCCATCACTGCATGGCTCATTGTGAAATGGGGATTGGATGGAAAGACTCTGGTGCCA
Organism: Prochlorococcaceae cyanobacterium; assembly: GCA_046498125.1. GTDB lineage: Bacteria > Cyanobacteriota > Cyanobacteriia > PCC-6307 > Cyanobiaceae > NIES-981. Next base: position 6,743 of record JAWOBH010000200.1, read on the forward strand.
ACGCGGTTACCCAGCAAGCAGGCACAATTTGGTAGGGTAGGAACAAATTGGTGTCATACGTTGAAGTCAGACGATAAAAAACTTCCTCGTCGCGTGGCCCCTTGCCACGTTGGCAGGATGGTTGAGACTGTCATCGGCTGCAAATGGTCGCTAACAGTGCTCCAGCTCGTGGTGCTCGGCGTTAACCGTCCAGGCGAGATGGAGCGCAGCATCGAAGGGCTCTCGGCGAAGGTGCTCAACGACTGCCTGCGTCGTCTCGTCGAGTTCAATGTATTGGACAAGCAGTCGTATCCAGAAATTCCGCCGCGAGTCGAATATGCCCTTACCGAATTCGGAAACAAATTCCGCAAAGTAATTGACGCCTTGGATGACTTGGAGAGCGATTTTGAGCTGGCCAATGCAGGGACTCGACGCTTCAAGAACTCGTTGCAGACATCAACGAGCCGGAATGGGGGGTTGGACGCTGACAACGCCTGACAACTTCATGCGGCGGTCGGCACTGTGAGTCATCAGCCAATGCCGAATGTTAGGCTGCAAACCTGGGTCCACGTATAGTTCACTGATGATTGAGTACGCCATTGCGATGACCATTTCGACTGACGCGCCGCAGGATCGGGCCTTCGCATTCCTCGCATATGGCGCCAACTAGCCGAAATGGGCCATCGTTAACGTCAAGTCTGTCAAACTCTCAGATGGCCAGTGGTGGGACATGAGGACCTCCGCTGGTATGGCCACATCTCGTATCTGCCCCAATGCGGACCTCGGCACCCTCGATCATGACTTCAACTTTCCCGATACAGGCTGGACAGTTCCAGCACGCATAGTCGCCAACGGCAACGGCTGTGAATTCATGATCACGTTCTTTCAGCCGCCTTCCTTCTCACGTCATTCTTTGAGGAGCAAGTAGCCCTTGTGGACAAGGAGCTTGCTCACTTGAAGACGCTCATGGTGTCGGCGTGAAGGCACAGAACAATTCACTCCAGCCGACGCCGCTTCGCGGTGCGGCTGAGTTCAAGGGTTGTGGCTGGGATGGGCAGTTCTACGATCAACGCCGACTTTCGCTACCGCTCCAGTCAACGAGTCTCCATGGCTGTCAGTAGCAATGGCACCCCATGCAGACGTCCCTGGGGGAAGGGAATCCCATCGCGCAGCAGCGGCTCCTTCCATGAGCAATTCGCCAACAGCATGGGCGGCAGGTCGGTTCTCCAGGGGACTGCGTCACGGAAGACCGGTGGGGCCCGTCATGCACAGGATTGCCAGCCTGACTGCGCCGGCGCCCGATTCAGCGCCAGTCCATTGGCGCTCGTGACCAGGGCCGTTCGGCGGTGGCTGTTCAGATGATCCTCGCCTCAGCGGCAGCGCGGGGCAGCCGCGGAGATCCGCCACCGTCATCACCGTCACCGCAACCTGGGGCGGGCAGGTTCCTTCGGGAAGCCGCCGTTGCCTGTTCGTGGTCGTGGCCGATTGTGCCGGTGTTTCCTAGCCTTTGGCCATGCGCCCCATGCCGGAGCGCCCCATGGGTCCGGGCCCGCGGTTCTCCATTCGCACGCTGTCGAGACGCTGGTTCCTGGCTGCCATCGCGGGCGCCGCTGGAGCCACAGCCGCGGCGTGCCGGGGCCGGGAACTCCGCCCTTCCCGCACCATTCCCCAGCACCGCCCAAACCCCTGCATGACCGCCACCAGTTCCTCCCCGGCCGAGATCAACGGCGTGCTGATGCAGGCCTTCCACTGGTACACACCCGCTGATGGGGGCCACTGGCGACGCCTGGAGCAGCAGGCCGCCGCCCTGGCCCGGGCCGGCATCACGGCCCTGTGGCTGCCGCCGGCGGGCAAGGGCCTGGCCGGTCGCCTCGACGTGGGCTACGGCATCTACGACCCCTTCGATCTGGGCGAGTTCGATCAGCGGGGCACGGTTCCCACCAAGTACGGCACCCGGGCCGAGTATCTGGCCGCCGTGGCCGCCTGCCGTTCCGCGGGTCTGCAGGTGTATGCCGATGCGGTGTTCAACCACCTGATGGGGGCCGACGCCGAGGAGGACTTCAACGCCACGCCCTACAACCCCCACAACCGCTTCCAGGCCATCGGCGAGGAGCGGCGGATCCGCGGCTGGACCCGCTACACCTACCCCGGCCGTGCCGGCGCCCACTCCGCCATGCAGTGGCACTGGTGGCATTTCGACGCCGTGGATTACAACAGCCTCGAGCCCGGCTTCGAGGCGGTGTGGCGGATCGAGGGCAAGGCCTTCGACGACAACGTCGATCTGGAGCGCGGCAACTACGACTACCTGATGGGCTGCGATCTCGACATCGACCACCCCGAGGTGCGCGATGCCCTCAAGCACTGGGGCACCTGGATACTCGACACGGTGGGCGTGGACGGCTTTCGCCTCGACGCCATCAAGCACATCGGCGGTGGTTTCTTCGCCGACTGGATCGAGCACGTGGAGGCCCACGCCGGCCGCGACCTGTTCGTGGTGGGCGAGTACTGGACCACCAGCCTGGCCACCCTCAGCTGGTATGCCGACCACACCGGCGAGCGGATCCATCTGTTCGATGCTCCCCTGCACCACAACTTCCATGTGGCCAGCCGCCTGGGCTCGGGCTACGACCTGCGCCGCCTGCTGGACGGTACCCTGATGCGCCACCTGCCGCACCTGGCGGTGACGCTGGTGGAGAACCACGACACCCAGCCCCTGCAGGCCCTGGAATCGGTGGTGGAGCCCTGGTTCAAGCCCCTGGCCTATGCCTTCATCCTGCTGCGGCGCGAGGGCTATCCCTGCCTGTTCCTGCCCGACTACGAGGGCGCCCACTACCGCGACCGGGGCCACGACGGCGGGCACCACGACGTGTGGCTGGTGAGCCACCGCTGGATCCTCGACCGCCTGCTGGCCGCCCGCCGCGACCACGCCTACGGCGAGCAGCACGATTACTTCGACCATCCCACCTGCATCGGCTGGACCCGCCTCGGTACCCCCGCCCATCCCCGCGGCCTGGCGGTGCTGATGAGCAA
>JAWOBH010000212.1:0-2583 GCA_046498125.1 Prochlorococcaceae cyanobacterium
GCCGCTTCAGAGATCATCAGCTGCACCTCAGGATCGGCCTCGGCGGTGTCCAGAAGGGCGCGCTTGGAGAACTGGTTCACGCTGCCCTCCTCCAGCACCCCCTCAGCGAGCATCCGGTCGGCCGACTCGGCCAGCTGGATCAGGGTGTAGGCGCGGGTCTTGCTGATCTCCCGCTCTCGCAGCCACTGCAGAAAACCGGTGCCGCGGCCCTCACCGCCGCGCTTCTCCCGGTCGCGCACCGCCCGGAGAATGCGGCCACGCCAGATCTCCGTGTGCAGATCGAAGCGGTCGCACACGGCCCAGGCCTGCTCCAGCCGAGCCAGAAACTCCACCGTGCTGATGGTGTCGCTGTCGGGATCGGGCAGGTCGAGGCTGAGCACCGGGGCCTCGGGGGCGGGGAGAGCCAAATCGGATGGCAGCGGCACAGGCGCCGATGCTCCCACGCAGGACTGGGCCGGTCGGCCGGGTTGGACGGCGATGGCTTGGACGACGAAACGTGACGCCGCCGCCGGAGCCCCCCGCCGGCGCGGGTATCTTCCCTCTGGCAGCCCACGAATTCACCGCAGCGATGGCCATTTCCCGCGGCGACAAGGTGCGCATCAAGCGCCCTGAGTCCTACTGGTTCAATGAAGTCGGCACCGTGGCCTCGGTTGACACCTCCGGCATCCGCTACCCCGTGGTGGTTCGCTTCGAAAAGGTGAACTACAGCGCCTACAGCGGCGTGGATGGAGGCATCAACACCAACAACTTCGCCGAGAGCGAACTCGAGAAGGCCTGAGCGCGCCACCACAGCGCCCAGGTTCAGCGTCCACGGGATGCCTGAGCGAGCATCACCCCCTGCAGCCCCGGCTGGTGCGGATCCGCACCGGTCGGGGCTTTTCAGATCCGGCTCTCCTTCCGCGCCCCACTCCCCTCACCTGCCGTCCCGCCCGCGTGCCGGAACTGCCTGAAGTTGAAACCGTGCGCCGTGGTCTGCAGCAGCAGACCGCGGGCTTCACCGTGGGCCGGGTGCAGGTGCTCCGCCAGCGGGCCATCGCCAGCCCGGCGGAACCCGGCGCCTTCGAAGCGGCACTGCTGGGTTGCACCCTCAACGGCTGGCAGCGGCGGGGGAAGTATCTGCTGGGCGAGCTGCAGCAAGACGATCGGACGACGGGCTGGTGGGGCGTGCACCTGCGCATGACCGGCCAGTTTCTGTGGATCCGCGACCAGCGGCCGCCCTGCAGCCATACGCGAGTGCGGATCTGGAACCAGGTCGGCGAAGAGCTTCGCTTTGTGGACACCCGCAGCTTTGCCCAGATGTGGTGGGTGCCGGCGTCGGTGCCGGTGGAGGAGGTGATCACGGGGCTGCAGCGTCTGGGTCCGGAGCCCTTCGCCCCCGCCTTCAGCGCCACCTACCTGCAGCAACGGCTGCGGGGCTCGCGGCGGCCGATCAAGGCGGCCCTGCTCGATCAGGCCCTGGTGGCTGGGGTGGGCAACATCTACGCCGATGAAGCCCTGTTCGCCGCTGGGATCCGGCCCCACACCCCGAGCGGCAGGGTGAGCCTGGTCAGGCTGGAGCGTCTGCGGCAGGCGCTCGTGGAGGTGCTGGACACCAGCATCGGCGCCGGCGGCACCACCTTCAGCGATTTCCGCGATCTCACCGGCACCAACGGCAACTACGGAGGCCAGGCCCTGGTGTACCGGCGCGGCGGCCAGCCCTGCCGCATCTGCGGCACCGGCATCCGGCGCGAGAAGCTGGGGGGGCGCAGCAGCCACTGGTGCCCCCGCTGCCAGCACTGATGCCAGCACAACTGATGCCAGCGCAGTTGGCCCCGCGATCGATGCACGCCCAGACCACCACTGGCCCGCAGCAGCGCCTGCTGGCGGCCGAGCTGAGCGCCACCATGGCGGCCATCCATGGCCGCGGCTGGTGCGATGGCACCGGCGGGAACTTCAGCTGCGTGCTGCAGCGGCAGCCGCTGCGGCTGCTGATGGCCCCCAGTGGCGTGCACAAGGGCAGCGTGCGGCCCGAGGAGCTGATCGTCGTGGATGGCAATGCCGCGCTGGTGCGCGGGCGGGGACGGGCCAGCGCCGAAACGCTGCTGCATCTGGCGATCGTGCGCGAGACCGGCGCCGGGGCTGTGCTGCACACCCACTCCCAGGCCGGAACCCTGCTCTCCCAGCGGCAGGCCCCCGGAGAGGGCGGAGTCGGGTGGCTGCACATGGAGGGGCTGGAAATGCTCAAGGGCCTGGAGGGCATCAGCAGCCACACCAGCGCAGTGGCGGTGCCGGTGCTGGCCAACGACCAGGATCTGGTCCGGCTGTCAGCGGCAGCCACCCCTGAATTGGCCACAGCCCCCCACGGGTTGCTGATTGCCGGCCACGGCCTCTATGCCTGGGGTACCGACCTGACCACCGCCCGGCGCCATCTGGAGATTCACGAATTCCTGCTGGAGCAGACCTGGAGGCGGCTGCTCCTCAGCGCCCTGACCCACTGATCACCGAAAAGCCGCGCACCCATGCCCAGGCCTTACGCCCACGCCAACGGCGAAGCTGCCGCAATCCCACGCACGGGCTTGCGCCTGGTGCTGCTCGACATCGAGG
>JAWOBH010000230.1:0-3802 GCA_046498125.1 Prochlorococcaceae cyanobacterium
CTGCACCTGGGAGTCGCTCGACACCTGCAGGACAGCCAGGAAATAGGAGAGATGCTCCAGCAGCCGACGCTTCAGGGAGCGCTCCTGCCAGCGGTAGAGCCAGTAGCGCCAGCTGCCCCGCAACTGGCACCAGAGAAACCGCGGTGAGGGCTGCAGTTTGTGCTCACCCTCGATGATCGGATAGCGGGTGAAGGCGTGCTGGATGAAAGTGGGCGCCTTCCAGAGCTTGCGCCACCGCCAGCCAGGATCCAGCCTGCCCTGCGGGAGCGCATCCACGGGCGGCAGCTGGCGGTAGAAGTCCACCGGCTTATTGAGGTTGGAGCGGGCATTCACCCGCTCCCGCTCCAGAGTCACATAGTTGGGGCGGATGTAGCCCAGCTCGAACACCCAGGCCTCGATACCGGCGCTGCGCGCCTCCTCGATGGCGACGCGGTGGGGAATGATGAAATCGCCATACATGAAGATGTGGCGAATGCCGCGCTCCCGGATCAGCTCCCGCAGAAAGGGGCGCCAGGCCTGCATCGGGCCGTCGAACGGCACCCGCACCTCCCGTGGGAAGCCAAATTCATGCAGGGGAAAACTCACCTTGACGACAGGAATGCCGCAGCCGCGCAGGTAGCCGCAGAAGCGGGCGAAGAACAGCCCGATCGGCCCGATCAGCAGCAGCACCGGCCCGTCGATCCGCACCTGAACCAACTGCACCGGCGCCGGAGCGGGGGCCCGTTCTGTGGTCAACGCGATGTCCTGCAGGGCAAAGCCTGAACCAACTCTGCCACCCCGGGCAAGCCGCTCAGCGCTGCCGCAGCCGCCCCCAGTGCCGGAAGATGCGCTGCCGCAGGCTGAGGGGCAGGGGCGGTGCCGAGCGCCAGGCCAGCAGTTCCTCGATCGCCTGCTCCGGCTCGATGAACAGGCCGCTGTGGCGGCTCACATAGCGGGGGTAGTCGATCAGGGCGGCATGCACCAGGGCATCGAGGCTCAGACGCCGGCCGCGCCGCTCACACCGCAGGCGGTCGTGGCTCAGGCCCCAGCCGGCATAGAAGGGCAAACCCCAGGTGTGCACCTCCAGCTCCCGCAGCAGGGCTTCGAAGCCGGCGATCGAGGTGAGCACGTGCAGGGCGTCGATCTGGGTGAACAGGTGCTGGATCGATGCGTCCGCCAGCAGCTCGTCACACCAGTCCCGCGCCGCGTCCTCGTCGGAGCCCGGCCGGCACAGCCCCGCCAGCACGTCGGGGTGGGGCTTGTAGAGCAGGTAGGCCGAGGGCTCGGCGGCCCGCACCGCCTGCAGCAGGCCCAGGTTGGTGCGTACCCCTGGGGCGCCCAGGCGGATCGAGGCGTCCGATTCCACCTGTCCCACCACCAGTACCACCCGTGTCGCGCCCACAGGACGCCACCAGGGAGACGCCCGCAGGTTGTATTTGGTGATCGCCTCGGCCACCAACCGCCGCCGCAACTCCCGCGACCGCCGCAGCTGCTGGTCATCCCAGTGACCGGTGGCCAGGTGATGCTCCAGATCGCTGGGGCCACCGGCGTCGTAGTAGATGCCGCGCCGGTCGATCACCCAGGAGATCGGATCGATCAGATCGGCCCCCAGGCCCACCGACCGCAGAAAGCCGTCCTCGGCATGGAGCAGCGGCAGCGCCCGGCGGCTGGCCGCCTCCAGCAGCCGCGGCCGGGCCCGCCGGCCCCACACCGCCAAGGCCTGGGCGCGACTGCCGGGCCCCTGCCACTGGAACCGGAAGCGCAGCCGGCTACCGGCCAGAAAACGGCGCAGCACCCGTTGTTTCCAGGGGGTGAAGCCGAAGGCCTCGATGCGCTCGGGCAGCTGGCCACGCAGCCTCCGCTGCAGGCCGATGGCCGCGATCAGCTCTTCCACCGCGCAGCGCTGGTGGCGGTGAGGATCCACATACACGGCGTAGTCCACCAGGGCGGCATGCACCAGATGGGCCAGCTGGCGGGGGGCGACGGCGGCGCGGCGGGGCGGGGGCGGCAGCGCGTCGTGGGTGAGCCCCCAACCGGCATAGAAGGGCAGGCCGAAGCAGTGCACCGGCCGGCCCCAGAGCAGGGCCTCGAAGCCCAGCTGAGAGGTGACCGTGTACACCGCCTGGGCCTGCTCCAGCAGAGCCGCGGGATGACCGCCGCTGGCCTCCAGGCGGATCCGCGGGTGCTGCAGCTGCCAAGGCTGGAAATGGCCCCGCTTGCGGCCCCGCACCACATCCGGGTGGGTCTTGACAAGCACCAGCCTGCCGGGATGGTGGGCCAGGGCAGCGTTGAGCATGACCTGGAAGCTGGCGGCCGTGGCCCCGCCGAGGCTGATCGAAAGGTCGCCGGCGGTCTGGTCGACCACCAGCACGAAGGGCTGCGACGGCGCCGGCGCTTCGCGGGCGCCGTTGTACTTGCTCACCCGCTGCTCACACCACAGGCCGCGGAGGGCCTCGGCCCGCTGCAGCTGGGCCGCAGAATGACTGGCCCCAATCAGGCGCTCCAGACGGCTGGGGCGACCCGCGTCGTAATAGACGCCGGTGTCATCGAGGACCAGGCCCAGCGGGACACTCTCGGGGCCCAGGTCCAGGGAGCGCAGGAAGGCATCCTCACAGCGCCAGAGCGGCAGCTGCCGCCGGCGCGCCAGCCGCTCGGCCCGGCGAACGCTGGGTTTCCGGCCCCACCCCAGCAGGGCATCGAGCTCAGCACCCGCGCAGCGGGCCGCACCCGTCACCAGCCGGTGGTCAGCCAGCAGTGCGGCCAGGGTGCGGTGGCGCAGCATGCCGGCGGCCGGCAACCCCAGACGGGCCGCTGGGAGAGGAGAGGCCAAGGGCAAAGGGAGCCCGCGGGCGGGGCGGCTGGCGGGAGCGCGGCTCAGACTACCGGCCACGCGATGGCTGCTACCTTCAGCCCCAGCGCTGCTGGGGCTGCTCCCCAGGGCCGACAGACGGCTTCATGCACAGCTCCTTCGACCAGCTCTGCGCGGCCGTCTCTGCAGAGATCGGCATGCCGGTGGGTCGGGTACGGCGGGTGGCACTGGCCCTGGAGCATCAGCGGCTGCGCGCGGCCAGAGGCGACCACGGATCGGATTCGCCGGCAGCCCAGGCCAGCACTCCCCCGGACGCGGCCGAGTCCGACGACCACTTGCGCTGGTACCCGCTCGGGGCCAATGGCCGGCTGCGGCCACCGCTGCCGGAGCGGCCATGAGCGCCCCCGGACCGGGCGCGCGCATCGATCCTGCTCTGCCGCCCCTGGCCCTGATCCCGGCCCGGGGCGGCTCCAAGGGGCTGCCGGGCAAGAATCTGCGCCCCGTGGGCGAGGTGCCCCTGCTGGCCCGCACGGTGCGGGCCGCCCGGGCCGCCGCCAGCCTTGGCCCCGTGTGGGTGAGCAGCGACGACGACGCGATCGGGGCCCTGGCTGAACAGGAAGGGGCCGGCTGGTTGCGTCGGCCTGCCGATCTGGCCGGAGATGCCGCCTCCTCAGAGGCGGCCCTGCTGCATGCCCTGCAGTCCCTGGAGACGCGGGGACCATTGCCGGCGCTGTTCGTGTTTCTGCAGTGCACCTCACCCTTCACCCAGGGGCAGCAGATCGATGCAGTGGTGAGGCGGCTGCAGGCCAGTGACGCCGCCATGGCCTTCAGCGTGACGCCCTGGCACGGCTTTCTCTGGGGCCTCGATGGCCGCGGTCATGGTGTGGGTGTGAACCACGATCCCAGCCTGCCCCGGCCGCGCCGCCAGGATCTCGCACCCACCTATCTGGAGACCGGGGCGATCTACGCCATCCGCACGCTGCCCTTCCTGGCCCAGGGCAGCCGCTTCGTAGC
>JAWOBH010000260.1:0-3146 GCA_046498125.1 Prochlorococcaceae cyanobacterium
CCACCGCGATGGTGGTGCTGGAGCGGTAGAAGAAGAACTTCTCCACCACCGCCAGCCGGGGCCGCCAGCTGCGCACCAGCTGGCGCAGATCGCGGCTGATCTCCACCATCCGTTCCCCCTCGCTGCGGCCCGGCTCGGTGCGCAGGATGCCGCAGTCGAGCAGGCGCTGGAGGCCCTGCTGCGGATCGATCTCGATCACTCCATACCCCACCCGGGCCAGGCCGGGGTCGATCCCGAGAATGCGCATCAGGAGATCCGCATCAGGGCCCCCGCCATGGCCTCAGGTCGCGCCCCATGGCCTCAGGCCCCGCCTCTTGCATCAAGCCGCCAGGGCCAGCTCGAAGGCGCTGCGGTCGGCCGATTCGGGCCGCTCGAACACCTTGCAGAACACCTTCACCACCCGGTCGCCGGAATCGATCTGCTCAAGGGGATCCTTGCGCAGGCGATGGCGCAGGCAGCAGGCCGCCACCCGGGCCACATCGTCTTCGCTCACCTCGGTGCGGCCCTCGAAGGCGGCCAGGGCCCGCGCCGCCCGGTTGGTGACGATGTCACCACGCAGACCGTCCACATCCAGTTCGCCGCAGATCGCGGAGATGCGGATGCGCAGGTCGTCGTCGATCTGCACCTGCCCCAGCCGCTGCTGGGCTTCCACCACCCGGGCCTGCAGGGCCTCCTGAGTGGCCTGGATGGCCGTGCTGAAGCCGTCGGGGTCGTTGTCAAAGGCGGTGCGCTGGTCCACCACCTGCACCCGCAGCTCGGGGTCGCGCACCGTGCGCACCTCCACGCTCATGCCGAAGCGGTCGAGCAGCTGGGGGCGCAGTTCGCCCTCCTCCGGGTTGCCGGAGCCGATCAGCACAAAGCGGGCCGGGTGACGCACGCTCACACCCTCCCGCTCCACCGTGTTCCAGCCCGAGGCGGCCGAATCCAGCAGCACGTCCACCAGGTGGTCGTCGAGCAGGTTCACCTCATCCACGTAGAGCAGGCCGCGGTTGGCCTTGGCCAGCAGCCCCGGCTCAAAGGCTCGCACCCCCTCACTGAGGGCCTTCTCGATATCGATGGTGCCGCAGAGGCGATCCTCGGTGGCGCCCAGGGGCAGATCCACCATCGGCACCTGGCGCTGCTCCACCGGCAGCTCCTCGCCCCGCTCCAGACGCTGACGCACCTCCTCGCTCTGCAGGTCGGGATCCTGGGGGGAGCTGTTGTAGGGATCGCCGCTCACCACGTCGATCTGGGGCAGCAGATCGGCCAGGGCACGGATCGCGGTGCTCTTGCCCGTGCCCCGGTCGCCCATGATCATCACCCCGCCGATGCGGGGGTCGATCACGTTGAGCAGCAGTGCCAGCTTCATCTCCTCCTGACCCACAATCGCGGTGAAGGGGAAGACCCGGCGCTGGCGGACTGGCGTCACGGAGTGCTGCTGGCTGGCTGTGGGGCCGATTGTTTCACAGCTGTGCTGGCGCTCACCGGCAGCAGGCTCAGCACCTGGGGCGGTGTGGCGTCGGCCGGGTAGATCAGCCGTACCCGCAGGTTGCGCGACGCTCCCGGCCCCAGGCTCACGGTGCCCAGGGGAGAACCCGGCTCGCCGGCCCGCTGCACCAGATGGAAGCGCCGCCGGCCCGCCGGTCGGCCGCCCACCCCGTCCAGTCCGGCCACCTCGATCGGGCCGCGGAACATCACCGAGCGCACCGGCACGGTGTTGAAGCGCAGGCCGCCCATGGGCCGGTCGCTCTTGATCGGCGATTCAAACGCCAGCTGCAGCTGCACCGGCTCCGAACCGGTGTTGCGCAGGGGAATGGTGAGGTCGTATTCCACCCCGTAGTTGCCATGGGCCGCCCAGGCGGTGCCGGGGTAGAAGGCCTTGAGCTCGGCGGTCTGCACCTGATCGGTGCCGAGCCGGCCCCGCTCGAGGGAGGCGATCGGCCAGGAGATCGGCGCGGCCTCGGCGCTCAGCCAGCTCTGGCCGGGGCTGGTGATCGTGCCGCGCCAGACGCTGCCCACCTGAACCCCGCTCACCCGCGAGTACACCTTCCGTCCCGGCGCTCCGCGCGGGGTGGGCTCGTGCTCCTTGGGACTGAGGCCGCCGTCGAGCAGGGCCGCCCAGGTCTCGGGCGGCGGCGGCTGGTCCTTGGGGCCGAAGGCGGCCAGGGTGGCCAGGCTCACGGGACCATCGCTGTGCAGGCGCAGCTGCAGGTTGCGGCCGTTGAGCAGGGGGTCCAGACCCCGCACCGGCAGGGGCAGCACCACCAGGGCGCTGGGCTCGCCGGGCTCCAGGGTCCAGTCACGGGGGATTTCGGGGCTGCGCTGGCGCCTCAGCAATTCGCTGGCCACCCGGCTGCCCGGGCCGGCCCAGGCCGGCGTGGTGCCCTCCGCCAGCAACGGCGGCAGGGGCAGGAAGGGAGCCCCGGCCATGGCCGGATCCAGCGACTGCGACAGGGCCGTGGAGCCCTCCAGCAGGCGCAGCTGCACGGGACGGTCGCCGCGGGGCTGGGCCACCACCGCCAGCCACAGGGTGGAGTCGAGGGTTTCCGGCTTGCCGGCATACACGTGATGACTGAACAGGTCGAAGCGGCCGTCGAGAACCACATCCAGGTGGGCCTCCGGCACGGCGCGGCCGGCGGCCGGGAAGGTGGAGAGCAGGATGCCTGGCCCCCGGATCAGCTCGGGGTTGTTGTCGTTCACCATCAGCACCGAATCCAGCCCGCCGGGCAGGGGGGCCACGGTCTGGCGGCGCAGCAGCGGTTCACTGCCCTGGCTGCCCTGCTGCTGGGCCGCCACCGGGACGGGCGCCAAAGCCACGGTGAGGCCCGGTGCCAGCAGCAGGCTGCCTGCGGCCAGCAGCACGGACAGCCGGGGCCGGAACGGTTGCGGGGTCATGGCTCTCGGCGACGCAATCGGTGGTTGGGTCATGGGCGACCGACCAACGTTTGACTCACGGACTCGGCCATGGCGCGGATCAGTTCGGCGGAACGGGGATCGTTGAAGGGACCGGTGACCATGAAGGCGGCCACGGCCCGCTGACCATTGGGCAGCTGGATCATCTGCTCAAAGTGCCTCAGGTGGTGTTTGCGCGCAAGCTGCGAGGAAAGGAGGGCTACGCGCGCAACAGAAGCTATCTCGGCGTCCCCCTTTATAGAGACCGGTTCTAC
>JAWOBH010000063.1:0-4888 GCA_046498125.1 Prochlorococcaceae cyanobacterium
TTTTCATAAAAGAGTGTCAGTCCTCATTGTCAAAAGACTTGCCCCTAGCTATTCTTGTCTATAAGCTATCTTACTGAATGATCTGGCTCAGAATCCACAAAACGACATGTCCTCGTAGGCGCCCAGCGGCTGCCAGGACACGGGTTGCCAGGCCGGCGGGGCCGCGGTCATGGCGGAGGGGCGGGAGCAGGGGCCATTCTGCGCAGCTGCCGGCGCAGCTCCGCGTCCCGGCGCCGGTCGCTGCGCAGCAGCAACAGGGCCATGGGCAGATCCAGGGCCCAGGCCAGATCGCGTTCCAGCGCCTCTGCCGAGGCGGGAGTCCGGCCGGGCACACCGTGGGCCGCCGCCAGGGCCAGCTGGTCCACGCCCTGGGGCATGGCGAACAGGCGCTCGAAATCCAGCTGCCCATCCGGCTGGGGGCGGATGGGCAGCTGCTCGAAGATGCCGCCACCGCCGTTGTCGATCAGCACCACCGTGAGCCGGCCCTGCAGCTGGCGGTGCCAGAGCCAGCCGTTGCTGTCATGCAGCAGGGCCAGATCACCGCTGAGCAGCACAGCCTGGCCGAGCGCTTCGGCCACCCCGCAGGCCAGCGACAGGGTGCCGTCGATGCCCGAGGCACCACGGAAGGCGTGGACGGGACGCCAGGGCCCATCGGCCGGGGTGAAGCTCTCCCAGTCGCGCACCGGCGAGCTGTTGGCGATCACCAGCGGCAGCTCCGCCGGCAGCAGGTGCGCCAGCCGGCGGGCCAGGGCCGGCTCATTCCAGGGCGCGCCGGGCCCATCACCAGACCCGCCCCCCAGCTGCTGATCCAGCCAGGCCTGCAGGTCCCGGTCGACCCGCAGCCAGGCCGCGGCGTGGCGCTGGCTGGCCGGCGACGGTCCGCTCGGGGCCGTCGGCAGCTGCTCCACCCAGGCCTCCAGGCCTGCTGCCCACTGCTGGGAGCAGCAGCCGAGGGGATCGAGAGGGCGGGAGTCTCCCTCGCTGATGAGCAGCTGCCGGCCGCCGCAGCGCTGCAGCAGCTGCTGCAGACGCCGGCTGGCCGGCAGCGGCCCCAGCCGCAGCACCTGGGCCGCCCGCAGGTGGGGCGGCGGATCCTCCAGCAGGTCGTAGCCCGCCACCGTGGTCAGACCGGAGAGCCCGCGCAGGCCGCTGAGACCATCCGCCAGCAGCGGCCAGCCGCTGCGCTGCTGCCAGCGCCGCAGGGCCGCGACAAACCCGGGCCAGGCCTGAGGGCGCCCGCGCCAGGGACCTGCCACCACCAGGCCCGGCTGCTGGGGATCGAGGCCAGCCAGGCCGATCGGCGCCGCTGAGCCGGGCGACGGCTGTGCCGGTGCGGCAGCGGGGCCAGGGGCAGCCAGCGGCGCCCGCGCCAGGACCGCCAAGACCTCGGCACCGGCATGGAGTGGCTCCTCAAACGGCAGGTTGAGGTGCACGGGGCCCGCCGGGCCGGCGGGCCCGCCGCCCGCCGCCGCCAGGCCCCGGCGGGCGAGTTGCTGGAGCCGGGCCGGCGGCATCACCGCCAGACCGGACGGATCACCCTCCCCCAGCCAGCGCACACTGGCGAGCAGAAACCGCTCCTGGTTCACGGTCTGATTGGAGCCGCAGTGCTTGAGGCGGGCCGGCCGGTCGGCACTGATCAGCAGCAGGGGGATGGCGCCGAAGTCGGCCTCCACGGCCGCGGGCAGCAGGTTGGCCACCGCCGTGCCGGAGGTGGTGATCACCGCGGCCGCCCGGCCGCTGGCGCGGGCCAGGCCGAGGGCGAAGAACGCCGCCGAGCGCTCGTCGATGGCGGTGTGCAGCGCCAGGGCCCGGCGCTGTTGCAGCAGCCCCGCCGCCGCCGCCAGCGGAGCGGAGCGGCTGCCGGGAGCCAGCACCAGATGCTGCAGCCCCGCGTCCACCAGGGCTGCGAGCAGGGTCAGGGCCGCCCGCAGGTTGGCGTCAGCCAGCCCGACCGGTTCAGGGCGACCTCCTGGCGTGCCACCTGTTGGCGTGCCACCTCCTTGAGTGCCACCCGCTTGCGTGCGGTCGTCTGGGGCCATCGGCCGTGGGCTGCTGCGCTGCAGGATGGGGTTCCATTGTTTCGTTCGGCTTGGGCGCACCCGCCACCTCCAACGACGCTCCCGCCACGCCTGAACCCGGACGCTGGGGAACGATCCGCCGCCAGCTGCTGCCCCTGCTGGCCTGGGTGGCCCTGGCCCTGGTGCTGCGCTGGGCCGTGATCGAGCCCCGCTGGATTCCCTCGGGCTCGATGCTGCCGGCCCTGCAACTGGACGACCGGGTGCTGGTGGAGAAGCTGCGGGTGCGGCTGCACCGTCCCCTGCCCCTGGGCAGCGTGGTGGTGTTCCATCCGCCGGCGCTGCTTCAGCAGGCCGGCTATGACCCCTCCAGCGCCCTGATCAAGCGCGTGGTGGGCCTGCCCGGTGATCGCATCGAGGTGCGCGACGGCCGCCTGTGGCGCAATGGCCAGGCCGTGACCCCGGACTGGAACGTCGAACCGATCAACTACAGCCTCGAGCCGCTCACCGTGCCCCCCGCCCACCTGCTGGTGCTGGGCGACAACCGCAACGCCAGTCTCGACTCCCACCTCTGGGGTCCCCTCAGGGACGAGCAGCTGATCGGCACGGCCGTGTGGCGCTACTGGCCCCTTGGCCGCTTCGGCCCCATTCGCGGCGACTGGGCCGGGGCCTGAGCCTGCACTAGGGTGCTGGCGTGACGCAGCGCACAGGCAGGATGTTCAACCCTGAGTTCCTGACGAGCGACAACGAGGCGATCAGTGGCAATGCCCTGATCCAGTACCTCCAGGACCAATCGCCGGATGTGTTGCAGCGGGTGGCCCGCTCCGCCAGTGGTGAGATCCAGGACATCATCCGCCACAACGTGCAGGGACTGCTGGGCATGCTGCCCGCCGATCACTTCGAGGTGAAGGTGCAGACCAGCCGCGACAACCTCGCCGGCCTGCTCGCCTCGGCGATGATGACCGGTTACTTCCTGCGCCAGATGGAGCAGCGCATGGAACTGGAGGCCAGCCTGATGGGCGGCTCCGGCGCGGACGATCTGGACGCCGATCCCGGCCCCCTGCGCCTCTGAAAGGCGCGTCCGAATCTGCCGTCGACGTCCCCGCCTCCTCTCAGGGAGCGGGCTCTGCTCAGGGAGCGGGCTCGGCGGGCACCAGCTTCAGCTTCAGCAGGGTGCGATCAATTCCCGCCAGGGTGGCCCAGTTGCCCTGATCCGGGGCCCAGGGCCGCTGCTCCAGTTCGTCGGCCAGGACCCGGAGCAGCTCGGGGGTGCAGGCCACGGGTGCCTCATAGTGAGCCGGCACCAACCAGCGGGTTTCGCCCAGCTCCGCCAGGGAGCGGATCCAGCTGAGCAGCGCGGCGCGGCAACGGGGGAACACCAGCCGCTCCAGCACCGGCGCCACCTGGAGGCGGGCTGTGTCGTCGCCCGCCAGCTCGCGGAAGGCCTCCTCCCAGTTGGGATGCCAGCGAAACGGGTAGAGACCGAAATGGCTGCGGGGCCGGCGCAGCCCCGGGGCAAAGGCGTGACGCAAGACCTCCGCCAGGCCGGCCACCGAGAGGGGAGCCGGCTGCAGGTAGGAGGCGAACAGCACCAGCCGCCACCAGCCGCGACGGCGCTGCTCGGGGCTGTCCTCCAGGGGCTGATCGCCCCGGTCACGGGCGTGGAACAGCAAGGGTGTGGGATCGGCGTCGAACACGGCAGGCGGATCGGCACCGATGGCCACCAGGGCATCGGTGACCAGCAGGCTGCCGCTGGAGCGGTGCAGGCAGGCCACCTCCATGAAGGTGCCCAGGCCGAGGTTGAACGGTCCCAGGGCCCGCCAGGCCAGTTCATCCCCATGGGGCAGACCCTGCTCGAACAGCACGCGGGTGCGGGAAGCGGGAAAACCCAGCCAGCTCTGGGGCAGGCGCAGGGGAAAGCTCCACTGGCGGGGGGTGACCCAGAGCTCCGCCTGGGGGCAGGCCCGCAACAGGGCAGGAGCCGGCAGTTTGTGCTCCAGGCCGGAGGCGGTGGGCAGCACGATGGTGCGCACCGGTCCGTAGGCGGCCTCCAGCTTGCGCAGGGCCGCCAGCAGCTCGTCCGTGGGCGGCAGGGGGGCGTAGAGCATCAGCCCCTGGCGCAGCCGCACCACGGTCATGCGGATCGGCACGGCCACATACAACAGTCCCTGCACCTGCTCGAAGCTCCAGAGCTGATTGGGGATCAGCTCCCGCACCAGGGTGCGGCGCCGGCCATAGGGATAGAGGGGAAGCAGGGGCCACCAGCGCCAGCGCTGACGAGCCGGGTCGGGGGTGCTGGCGGACGCGGAGGTCAACGGGGCGGGCGGCGCTGGAGCGGCCCATCCAGTCTGAGGCCAGCGCGCCCCGGCTCGGGACGGGGCAGCAAAAAGCCCCCTCCAGGGAGGGGGCCAGGGGCGAGGCCTCACCGCGTGGGCGGCTGGCCTCAGCCGGGCTGTCTGGCCTCAGCCAATTGCCGGGGCGGTGAGCGCCACCGGAGTGGCCTCGGCGGCCGCCAGGTCCAGCGGGAAGTTGTGAGCGTTGCGCTCGTGCATCACTTCCATGCCCAGGTTGGCGCGGTTGATCACATCGGCCCAGGTGGGCACCACCTTGCCCTGGGCGTCAAGGATCGACTGGTTGAAGTTGAAGCCGTTCAGGTTGAAGGCCATTGTGCTGATGCCCAGGCCGCCGCGGTTGAGCACATCGGCCCAGGTGTTGATCACCCGGCCCTGGGCATCCAGCACCGAATGGTTGAAGTTGAAGCCGTTGACGTTGAACGAGAAGCTGATCACCGCCAGGGTCGCGAACCAGATGCCAACAACAGCCGCAGCCTGCACTTCGTTCTGGCCGCCTGGCCCGTGGTCGGCATCTGGTTC
>JAWOBH010000112.1:0-9669 GCA_046498125.1 Prochlorococcaceae cyanobacterium
CTATCTGGCCAAGCCATAGATAATCAATAGCCCGAGAGCACAAGAATTCATCATCTCGACCGCCTCTTGAGCACTGCACACATGCACCAAGCATGCACCAGCCGAATTGACATCTTTTCGGATGAATCTACAACGGAGGGCAAGAATCTTGATAACAAGCTCGATAGAGCTTAGTTCAATTGTTTAAAGCCAGAATTACACGATAGTGATCGGCATGGCTTCCGAAACCCGGAAGCCGATGAGATGAATAATCGGATCGCTGTTGGCCTGGAATCCATCGCGCCGGTCGTTGATCGCCAGCCAGATACCAGGCTCGCCTTTCACTTCAAAGGCCACCGCTCCGAACACACCATAGCCAAATCGTCTCTGGCACACCTTGCTGAGCTCCGAGCGACTGAGGGAGCGGATGATTCCAGCCGAGCTGGTAATCGGATCCACGGTCACACTTCTACGGGCGTGGTGGTCTTTGATCACATCTTGTCTCTGGTAGCCCGTGATCGTGTCATAACGATCACGCAGCGAATGACGCCGGGTTGGGAACACAACAATATCCCTTCCCTCGGTGCCCTCCAGCAGATCGCGCCTGAGCCTGGCCACGATGCGGTTTGCCTGCTCAGTGGGCCCAGCCTCCCCGACTCGCTCCGAACCCGAAAAGCGCCGGTCGCGCCATGCCGTGAGCATCACCTCCGGGCGCCGGCGGCCGCCGGATGTCCAACCGAGAATCGCTGATCCATCCGGCGCGTAGATCACATCGGGATCTTCCGAGCGCTGCCCAGATGGAGTGCTGAACTGGGCACCACGGCGCCATTCCCCCGCAGAACTCTGGCGGCTCAGGCCACTGCTGATGGCCGTTGCGGTTGCGGTGTTGTCCCGCCAGGCCGTTCTGATCCAGCCTCGAGGCGACAGCGCCACCATCGGATCGCGCTGATCACCAGCGGCGCTGGCGTGAGGCTGGTGGCTGTCGCTGAGCCGGCCGGTCAGCGCATCAACCGTCTTCAGGCGCACGTTTTCGCCGCTGCCTTGATCCCGTTGCGCCCAGGCCGCCACCAGCAGACTGGAGCCGTCCGAAGCCAGGGCCGGGCCCTGGGCCGGGCGATCCTCACTCACCCGCAGGTTCCTCACGAGCCGGCTCCGTGCCGTGTCCACCACAGCCAGGGTGATGCCGTCGTTGTCACTCACCAGCACCGCCGTATCGGCGCGGCCGGCAGACAGGCTCGCCAGTTGGGCATCCCGGGGATCCCCACCACGGATCACCGTGTGGCCGGAAGGTTGCAAACCGCGCCGGCGCAACCGTTGCAGGACCACCTGGTAGCCCTGGCCCCGGGAACGGGTGCTGGCCAGCACAAGCTCACCATTGGGGGTGAGCGACAAGTCCGGCTCCCCCTGACCCGACGCCGTGCTGAAGCGCGACAGCACCCTGAAGCCATCGTTCGGATCCAGCCTTCCGGTGACCACCTGCACGCGCGACCGGGGACTGAGGCCGTCGGTCCAGGCAATCGCCACCGCCCGGCGCGACAGGGTCTGAATCGTGGGCTGGAGGGTCTGGCGGCCGCTGCCCAGGCGGATGCGAACGGGTTCGACCGGCGTTCCATCGGTCGGCAGCCAGGCCGCGTACAGCGACCGGTTGCGGCGATCGCTCCACACCGCCGAAGGCCAGGGTCCTGCCGGTGATAGAGCCAGCCTTCGGCCAGAGAAGCTGCCCAGCGTCTCCATGACCACCCCCAGGGTCCTCCACCATCCTGATCAGGCCACAACGCAAGGGCCACCGAACTGGTCCCACAATGGACATCCAACGTGGCGTGTTCTGAATGGGTGTTCTGGCGGCACTGGCGATCCTGGCCGGCCTGATCGTGGTGCACGAGGCCGGGCACTTCTTCGCGGCCACCTGGCAGGGCATCCGCGTCAGCAGCTTCTCGATCGGCTTCGGGCCGGTGCTGCTGCAGCGCCAGCGCCGCGGCGTGCAGTTCGCCCTGCGGGCCATTCCCCTGGGCGGCTTCGTGGCCTTCCCCGATGACGACGCCGACAGCACCATCCCCAAGGACGACCCCAACCTGCTCTCCAACCGTCCGCTCGCCCAGCGCGCCCTGGTCATCGCCGCCGGCGTGCTCGCCAACCTGCTGCTGGCCTGGCTGGTGCTGGTGGCCCAGAGCGCCGTGGTGGGCATCCCAGCAGGCTTCAGCGCCACCCCCGGCGTGCTGGTGAGCGGCGTGCAGAGCGGCCAGCCCGCCGCCATCGCTGGCCTCCAGCCCGGCGATCGCATCCTCAGCCTGGCCGGTGAGCCCCTGGCCGGCGGCCAGAGCGCCGTGCTGGAGATGGTGGAGCGCATCCAGACCTCCCCCGGCCAGTCGCTGGAGCTGGTGGCCGAGCGCGGCGGCAGCCGGCTGCAGCTCCAGCTCACCCCCAACGATCAGAGCGGCACCGGCCGCGTCGGCGCCCAGCTGCAGCCCTTCGGCACGGAGGCCTACCGCCCAGCCCGCGGGCCCCTGGAACCGATCCGCCAGGCCAGCCGCGACTTCACCATCCTCCTGGGCCGCACCGCTGGCGGCTTCTTCACCCTGATCACCCACTTCGGGGAAACCGCCGGCCAGGTGAGCGGCCCAGTGAAGATCGTGGAGATGGGCGCCTCCTTCGCCCAGCAGGGCGGCGGCAGCCTGTTCCTGTTCACCGCCCTGATCTCCATCAACCTGGCGGTGCTGAACGCCCTCCCCCTGCCCCTGCTCGATGGCGGCCAGTTCGTGCTGCTGCTGCTCGAGGGCCTGCGTGGCAGGCCCCTGCCCGAGCGCTTCCAGATGGCCTTCATGCAGTCGGGCTTCGTGTTTCTGGTGGGGCTCAGCCTGGTGCTGATCGTGAAGGACACCTCCCAGCTGCCGGCCGTGCAGCAGCTGCTCGCCCGCTGATCCCGCCCGAGCCGCACTCCATGCCGCGCTTCCCCAGCGCCCGCACCCGCGCGCCGCTGATCCTGGCCCGCCTCGGCGAGCTCTACCCCCACGCCACCTGCTCGCTCACCTGGCGCACTCCCTACGAGCTGCTGGTGGCCACCATGCTTTCGGCCCAGTGCACCGATGAGCGGGTGAACCTGATCACCCCGGCCCTGTTTGCGCGCTTCCCCGATGCCGCCGCCGCGGCCGTCGCCGAGCCCACCGAGGTGGAGCCCTACGTGAAATCAGCCGGGTTCTTCCGCAACAAGGCCAAGAACATCGTGGCCGCCTCCCGCCTGCTGATGGAACGCCATGGCGGCGAGGTGCCACGCACCATGGAGGAGCTGCTGCTGCTGCCCGGCGTGGCCCGCAAAACCGCCTCGGTGGTACTGGCCTGGGCCTACGGGATCAACGCCGGCGTCACCGTGGACACCCACGTGAGCCGCCTGGCCCAGCGCCTGCGCCTCAGCCGCCACAGCGAGCCCCGCCGCATCGAGCCCGATCTGATGAAGCTGGTGCCCCAGGCCGACTGGCAGACCCTCTCGATCCGCCTGATCTTCCACGGCCGGGCCGTGTGCAACGCCCGCAAACCGCTCTGCCCCAGCTGCCCGATCGCCGACCTCTGCCCCAGCCGCCCCTAGCGGTATGGTGGATGGCTCTGCACACCCAGGGTCCGCAGCCGCATGGCGAAGAAGTCGATGATCGCGCGCGACGTGAAGCGCAAGAAGATGGTGGAGCGCTTCGCCGCCAAGCGCGCTGCCCTCAAGGCCGCCTTCGAGGCCGCCAGCGATCCCATGCAGCGCCTGGAGATCCATCGCAAGATTCAGAACCTGCCCCGCAACAGTGCCCCCACCCGGGTGCGCAACCGCTGCTGGGCCACCGGCAAGCCCCGCGGTGTGTACCGCGACTTCGGCCTCTGCCGCAATCAGCTGCGCGAGCGGGCCCACAAGGGCGAGCTCCCCGGGGTGGTGAAGTCGTCCTGGTAACCCAGGATGCGAGAATGCAATCTGACAAAAAGAGATAAGCGCACGTGCAAGGACAAACTCAGTCGGTCTCCTTCGATGGTCGGGAGATCCGGCTGACCACAGGCCGCTTCGCTCCCCAGGCCGGCGGTTCGGTGATGGTGGAATGCGGGGACACCGCGGTGCTGGTCACCGCCACCCGCTCCTCCGGTCGCCCCGGGATCGATTTCCTCCCCCTCACCTGCGACTACGAAGAGCGGCTGTACGCCGCCGGTCGCATCCCCGGCAGCTTCTTCCGCCGCGAGGGCCGTCCCTCCGAGAGGGCCGTGCTCACCTGTCGCCTGATCGACCGGCCGATGCGGCCGCTGTTCCCGGGCTGGCTGCGCGACGACCTGCAGATCGTGGCCATGTGCCTCTCGCTCGATGAGCGGGTGCCGCCCGACGTGCTCGCCGTCACCGGCGCCTCGATGGCCACCCTGCTGGCCGGGATCCCCTTCCACGGCCCCATGGCCGCGGTGCGGGTGGGTCTGCTGGGCGACGACTTCGTGCTCAACCCCAGCTTCCGCGAAATCGAGCGCAGCGAGCTCGATCTGGTGGTGGCCGGCACCCCCCAGGGGGTGGTGATGGTGGAGGCCGGTGCCAACCAACTGCCCGAGCAGGATGTGATCGAAGCGATCGACTTCGGCTACGAAGCGGTGTGCGAACTGATCAAGGCCCAGCAGGCCCTGCTCAAGGAGCTCGGCATCGAGCAGGTGATCCCCGAGCCCCAGCCCGAAGACACCACCCTCCCCGCCTTTCTCAAGGAGCAGTGCGCGGCGGCCATCGGTGAGGTGCTCCAGCAGTTCGAGCTCAGCAAGGAGGAGCGCGACAGCAAGCTCGACGCCATCCGCGATCAGGTGGCTGAATCCATCGCCGCTCTCCCCGAAGACGACGCCATCCGCACCGCCGCCGCCGGCAAGGCCCTGGGCAACGGCTTCAAGAGCCTCACCAAACAGCTGATGCGCGGCCAGATCCTCAGTGAGGGCAAGCGGGTGGACGGCCGCGGCCTCGATCAGGTGCGGGCGATCAGTGCCGCCGCCAGCGTGCTGCCCAAGCGGGTGCACGGCTCGGCCCTGTTCCAGCGCGGCCTCACCCAGGTGCTCTCCTGCGCCACCCTCGGCACCCCCAGCGATGCCCAGGAGATGGACGACCTCAACCCGTCCGGCGAGAAGACCTACCTTCACCACTACAACTTCCCACCCTTCTCCACCGGCGAAACGCGGCCGATGCGCTCCCCCGGCCGCCGCGAGATCGGCCACGGTGCTCTGGCCGAGCGGGCCCTGATCCCCGTGCTGCCACCCAAGGAGTCCTTCCCCTACGTGCTGCGCGTGGTGTCGGAGTGCCTCAGCTCCAACGGCTCCACGTCGATGGGTTCGGTGTGCGGCAGCACCCTGGCGCTGATGGATGCCGGCGTGCCCCTCAAGGCGCCGGTGAGCGGCGCCGCCATGGGCCTGATCAAGGAAGGCGAAGAGGTGCGCATCCTCACCGACATCCAGGGCATCGAGGACTTCCTCGGTGACATGGACTTCAAGGTGGCCGGCACCGAGAAGGGCATCACCGCCCTGCAGATGGACATGAAGATCACCGGCCTGGCGGTGAGCACCGTGGCCGAAGCCGTGAACCAGGCCCGGCCGGCCCGCCTGCACATCCTCGAGAAGATGCTCGAGGCGATCGAGAAGCCCCGGGAGGTGCTCAGCCCCCACGCCCCGCGCCTGCTGAGCTTCCGCATCGATCCGGAACTGATCGGCACCGTGATCGGCCCCGGCGGCCGCACGATCAAGGGCATCACCGAGCGCACCAACACCAAGATCGACATCGAGGACGGCGGTGTGGTGACCATCGCCAGCCACGACGGCGCCGCAGCCGAGGAGGCTCAGCGGATCATCGAAGGCCTCACCCGGCGCGTGTCCGAGGGCGAGGTGTTCACCGGCGGCGTCACCCGCGTGATTCCCATCGGCGCCTTCGTGGAGATCCTCCCCGGCAAGGAGGGCATGATCCACATCTCCCAGCTCAGCGAAGACCGGGTGGAGAAGGTGGAGGACGTGGTGAACGTGGGCGATCAGGTCACCGTTCGCGTGCGCGAGATCGACAACCGCGGGCGCATCAACCTCACCCTGCGCGGCGTGCCCCAGCCCGACACCCCGCTGCCGGTGTGAGGGCGGGCCTCAGAGGCCAGTCGCCCACGGACTCTTAACCATCTCCATCAGGACGACTGGTGGTGCCTTCGAGGCCAAGATCCGTCCCGCCCAGCGGCTCGAGCACATCCAGCGCGGTGAGGAGGTGCTGATCACCCGGCATGGCCAGCCCATGGCCCGCCGGGTTCCCAGCGGCCCCACCCGCACCATGGTCCGCCAGCAGGCCCTCGCCAGGCTGGAAAGTTTCCGCCACGGCAAGCGGCTGGACGGCCTCAGGCAGTTGCACGATGAGGGGTGCAGGCGCTGATGAGCAATCTGCCGCTGGACACGCTGCATCGGGGCCAGGCCTGGGTACCGGCCATGGTTATCCGGGAGGTGGCCAACGTGACGCTGATGGCCGAGAAGACGACAGCGGGCCAGGTTGGCGTTGCGGTGCTGGGTGGCTGATCACATCGCCACCCCGCTCACACCACAAATCCCGGATCGATCGCGGCCATCGCCGCCGCCGTGCGCTCACAGAGTTCTGCGTGGGCGGGGCCGTGGCTGGCGATCAGACAGCCGGCCTGGCGGATGTCGCCGCTGTTGTAGGTGAGCGGCCGGCCGTCGGCGTGGCTGAAGGCACCACCGGCGGCCTCCAGCACGGCGTGGGGGGCGGCCATGTCCCAGTCCTTCGGGGCGCTCCTGCCCGAGAGGGAGATGTAGAGGTCGGTTTCGCCGCGCAGGATCGTGGCCACCTTGCCGCCCACGCTGCCGATCGCCTTGGTGTCGCCCAGCTCCAGGGCCGCCAGCAGCTGCTCCAGGCGCGCATCACGGTGGTTGCGGCTGGCCACCAGCACCAGCTCGCCCAGGGCCCGCCGCCCGCTGAAGCGCACCGGCGTACGCTCGCCCGCCCGGTTCTCACACCAGGCCTGGCCGCTGTCGCCATCTGCGCCGCCGCCGGCCAGGGCCGCGGTGATCCCCAGCCACAGCTGCTCCATCTCCGGCAGCAGCACCACCCCCAGCACCGGCACGCCGCGGTGGGCCAGGGCCAGGTGCACGGCGTACTCGCCGGTGCCCTGAAGGAAGTCCTTGGTGCCATCGAGGGGATCGAGAATCCACAGCCACTCCGCCGCCAGCGGCTCGCCGGCCGTGAGCTGCTCCTTGGCGGTCTCCTCGCTCAGCAGGGTCCAGTCGGCCGTGGGGAAGGCCTGGCCGAGGCCATCGAGCAGCCACTGGTTCACCGCCAGATCCGCCGCGCTCACGGGACCCTCGCCGCCCTCGTCCACGCTCAGGGCTTTCGGGAAGCCGTAGGGGGGCTGCTCGCCGCGGCCGTAGGCCACCAGGATGTCGGCCGCGCCCCAGCTCAGCCGGCGCAGTTCGACCAGCAGGGTTTCGAGATCGAGGCCGGAGGGCAGCGCCAGGGGCGCGGAGGATGACGCGGAGGACGACGCGGAGGTGGGGGCGGCCATCGGCAACAAACTGGGGACTGCATTGTGCAGGAGCCCGGTGGCCCAGTCGCAGGAACCGGCGCCGGGGGTGCTCTATCTGGTGGGCACGCCGATCGGCAACCTCGGCGACCTCAGCCCCCGCGCCCGCCAGGTGCTGGCCGGCGTGGATCGCCTGGCCTGCGAGGACACCCGCCGCAGCGGCCTGCTGCTGCATCAGCTGGGCCTGCGCCAGTCCGGCTCTGGCCCCCGGCTGTTGAGCTTCCACCAGCACAACCAGGCCAGCCGCATCCCCGAACTGCTGGCGGCCCTGGACGCCGGCGAAGCGGTGGCGGTGATCTGCGACGCCGGCCTGCCCGGCATCTCCGATCCCGGCGAGGCCCTGGTGGCCGCCGCCCGCGAGGCAGGACGGCCGGTGATCTGCGTGCCCGGCCCCAGCGCCGTCACCACCGCCCTGGTGAGCAGCGGCCTGCCCAGTGGACGCTTCTGTTTCGAGGGGTTTCTGCCCGCGAAGGCCAGCCAGCGGCGGGCGCGGCTGCGGGAGCTGGCGGGGGAGGATCGCACCCTGGTGCTGTTCGAGGCGCCGCACCGGCTGCTGGAGCTGCTGGAGGATCTGCTGGCGGAGCTTGGCGACCGGCCCCTGCGGGTGGCGCGGGAGCTCACCAAGCGCCACGAACAGCAGGTGGGGCCCACGGTGAGCGCGGCGCTGGAGCACTTCCGGAGCGTGCCACCGCTGGGGGAATGCACCCTGGTGCTGGGCGGCGCCCCGCCCGCCCCGCCGCCGGCCTGGGATGGCGAATCCCTGCGCGCCGAGCTGGAGCGGCTCGTGGCCGCCGGACTCAGCAGCCGGGATGCCGCCCGGGAGCTGGCGGAACGCAGCGGCCACAGCCGCCGGGCGCTCTACGCCCTGCTGCACGAGAACGGCAGCTGCTGAGGCGGCAGACTCGGCCTGTACCCCTCCACCCCCCGCCAGGCGCCATGCTGCTGCGCGCGCGACTGCTGCTGGCCAGCCTCGGCGGCGGGCTGCTGCTGCTGCTGATCCTCTGCCTTGGCGCCCAGAACCTCGAGCAACGCCCACGGCTCTGGCTCGGTGGCGGCAGCACGGCGCCGCTGCCCGCCGGGTTCCTGGTGGGCGTGGCCCTGGTGGTGGGGGTGATCAGCGGCGGCTGCAGCGTGGCCCTGCTGGCGGGCCGGCCCGATCAGCTGCCCGGCAGGGAGTAGATGCCGCCCTCGATCACCACCCGGCTGATCCCCTGGGCCAGCAGATAGGGGGCGGTGCGTTCGAGCAGACTCAGATCGGGCAGCTGAATCACCCGCTGGCTGCGGCCGCAGTGGCGTTTGGCCTGGCGCGGGTTCACGAACAGCATCAGCGCCTGGCGCTGGGCCTCCTGCTCAGGCAGCGGACCCAGATCCGGACACTCGCCCAGGGGGGTGGGCTGCAGTTCCACGCTGCGGTCCACCAGCAGGTAGGCCGTTGCCGGCAGCTGGGCCTCGCTGAGGGCGCGGCACTCCATCCGCCGCTCCTCCAACGTGGCCCCCAGCTCCACCGGCACGGTGAAGAAGGCCTCCCCGTCGCCGTTGTCGTCAGCGTCGGCGTCGGAGTCCTCGTCAAGATCGCTGCCGTCGTCGGCATCGGCGTCGTCGCCGAAGTCGTCGGCGTCATCGATCGCCAGCACCCCGGGACCGTCGTCATCGTCCTCGCCCTCGGCCTCAGCCCGGAGCCGGGAGCGCACCGAGCCGCTGTCCTCGGCGACAGTTGCGGGCTCCGGCTCCGGCTCGAGCTCAGGCGCGGCGGGGACAGTGGTGGCGGTGGCGGTGTCAACTGGGACCGTTTGGGCCGGGGTTGCGACCCGCGGGCCCTTGCCGCGTTGTTGCTTGAGCTGTTCGTACTCAGCCGGCTCCAGGGCCGCCTTCACCACCCGGCTCACGGTGTTGGAACTGCAGCCGAACGCCGCCGCCAGCTCCGTGCTGCTGGCCCCATCGCGGTAGCGCGCCACGATCTCCTGCTTCTGGTCGTCGCTAAGCCGGGTGGCCGCCATCGGCGTTGCCTGTGCGCAGCACGCCACTGTAGGGGCCACTGCTCGGACGGCCGTTGGCAGAATGCCACCCACGGGCTCCCTTAGCTCAGCTGGATAGAGCAGCCGCCTTCTAAGCGGCCGGTCGTTGGTTCGAGTCCAACAGGGGGCGTTGC
>JAWOBH010000118.1:0-14987 GCA_046498125.1 Prochlorococcaceae cyanobacterium
CCACCGCCCAGCCCTCCTCGAGCCGGTCCCCGGCGGTGCGGATCGCCTCGCGGTCGCTGGCGCCGCGGCTCACGGGGTAGGCCCCGCAGGCGCGGATGATCGGCCCCAGCAGGGGCACGCGGAACAGTTCCGCCTTGGCCATGAACGCCACCGGACGCCCCAGGGCATGGCCCAGCAGGGGCGGGTCAAGATGGGAGCCGTGGTTGGCCACCACCACCAGGGCCCCCTCCTGCGGCACCTGCCCGCTGGCTCGGGTGCGGCCCCGCAGCAGCAGGCGGAACACCGGAAACACCAGCAGGTAGCTGATCAGCCTGTAGGTGAGGCTGGGCCTGGGGGTGCGGATCAGGGCCGGCGGCTCGCTGGGCCGCCGGCGCCGCCAGGCCCGCTTCACCGCGGCCACGGAGCGGCTCATGTCCCCAGGTCGGCGGCGCCGGCGATGCGGGCGGAGCCGATCGCCGTGCCGCTGCGCTTGAACAGGCCGCTGAGCACGCTGCCCGGGCCGATCTCCACGGCGGTGTCAACCCCGGCCGCCGCCAGGGCCTCCATGGTTTCCCGCCAGCGCACGCCGGTGGTCATCTGCAGCCGCAGCCGCTCCTTGAGGGCCGCGCCGCTGATGGTCGGGGTGGGGTCGGCGTTGCTGAGCACTGGCACCCCGGCATCGGCGAAGGGGAGGGCGTCAAGCTCGGCGGCGAAGGCCTCGGCGGCCTCGGCCATGAACGGGGAATGGAAGGCCCCACTCACCGCGAGGGGCACGGCGCGCTTGCAGTGCAGCGCAGCGCTGACCTGGGCCACCGCCTCCGGGGTGCCGGAGAGCACCACCTGGGCACTGCTGTTGTCGTTGGCGATCACCACCCCCTCGCTGGCGGCCACCAGGCGCTCCAGTTCAGCGCGATCGAAGCCCATCACCGCCGTCATCGCCCCGCCGCCTGCGGCTGCCATCAGCTCGCTGCGGCGCCGCACCAGGACCAGGCCGGTGTCGGCGTCGAACACCCCGGCGGCGTAGAGAGCCACCAGCTCGCCGAGGCTGTGGCCGGCCAGCAGGTCGGCCCGCCGCCCCTGGGCCCGGAGGGCATCCACCAGCAGGCTCTCCACCACGAACAGGGCCGGCTGGGTGTTGCGGGTGTCGTTGAGGTCGGCCAGTTCGCCCTCCGCCGTGCCGCTGCAGATCGCCAGCAGGTCTCGGTCCAGCAGGGCCGAGGCGCGCCCGAAGCGCTCCCGGGCTCCAGGCAGCTCCAGCAGGCCGTCGGCCATGCCGGTCTGCTGGGACCCCTGGCCAGGAAACACCCAGGCAATCGCCATGTGCCGCTGCAGTTCGGATCGGCCAGGAGGTTAGGCCTCGGACCACGCCAGCCCTCAGGCCCGCGGTCCCTGCCAGCGCAGCAGGGCCGCACCCCAGCTCAGGCCGGCTCCGAAGCCGCTGCTGGCCAGCAGGTGGCCGGGCTGGATGCGCCCGTCGCGCACCGCCTCATCGAGCATCAGCGGGATCGTGGCCGCTGAGGTGTTGCCATACTCAGCCAGGTTGCTCAGCACCCGCTCGCCGGGCACTGCGAAGCGCTCCGCCACCGCGTCGAGGATGCGCTGATTGGCCTGATGCAGCAGCAGCCAGTCGAGCTGACCGGCCTCGGTGCCGGTGGACTGGAGCAGCTGCTCGAGGATCGCCGGCACCTCCCGCACGGCAAACTTGTACACCTCCT
Organism: Prochlorococcaceae cyanobacterium; assembly: GCA_046498125.1. Taxonomy (GTDB): domain Bacteria; phylum Cyanobacteriota; class Cyanobacteriia; order PCC-6307; family Cyanobiaceae; genus NIES-981. The sequence goes on from JAWOBH010000118.1 coordinate 1,695, forward strand.
GGCCGTTCATCACGATCGATGCGAAGCCGCCCTTCTGGGTGGAGAGGTCACCCAGCAGGGCTTCGCGGGTGTCGGTCTGGGCCAGGGTGAGGCAGGCGTTGCGGCTGCCGTCGGAGCGCATCGCGAAGCCCAGCAGTCCGCTGTCGGCAGCGGCGCAGGCCTCCACCGCCACCGCTGCGGCGCCATCGCCGAACAGCACGCAGGTGCGGCGGTCGTCCCAGTCCACCCAGCGGCTGAGCTGGTCGGCGCCGATCACCACGGCCCGCCGCACCGCGCCGCTGGCGATGTACTGACCCGCGGTCACCAGGGCGAACAGAAAGCCGCTGCAGGCGGCGGTGAGATCGAACGCCACCGCCCCCATGGCCCCCAGGGCCGCCTGGATGCGCGGGGCGGTGCCGAACAGGTCGTCGGGGCTGGAGGTTGCCAGCAGGATCAGGTCCACGTCCGCCGGCTGCCAGCCGGCATGGGCAAGGGCCTGCTCGGCGGCCCGGGTGGCCAGCACCGTCAGCGGTTCGTCAGCCCCGCACACCCGTCGGGCGGCGATGCCGGTGCGGCTGCGGATCCACGCATCACTGGTGTCCACCCGGAGGCTGAGCTGCTCATTGCTGATGCTCAGGGCCGGCATGGCGCTGCCGCAGCCCACGAGTGCCAGGCCTGGCAGGGGATTGGCGCCGGCCCCGCCCGCCGGTCCTGTGAGGCTGAGGGACACGCCGTGCGGCACGCAGGAGGCCCGGAGTCGGTGGTCAGTCAACCACAGGCCACGGCGCTGGCCTGGTCGCTGAGGGCGTGCAGGTCGTCCATGACGCCGTGGTTGGCGGCCGAGTGGGCCAGCCGCAGGGCGCTCAGCACCGAGAGCGCCTTGCTGCTGCCGTGGCCGATCACGCAGACGCCGTCGACCCCGAGCAGCAGGGCACCGCCATGCTCGGCGTGGTCGAGCCGTTTCTTGATCCGGCGCAGGTTGTTGATCAGGAAGGCGGAGCCCACCTTGCCGCGCCGCCCCCGGGGCAGCTCCACCTTGATCACATCGAGCAGCACGCTGCCCACGCTCTCGAGGAACTTGAGCAGCACGTTGCCGGTGTAGCCGTCACACACCACCACATCGAAGTTGCCGGAGAGGATGTCGCGGCCCTCGCAGTTGCCGGCGAAGGCAAAGCGCTGCTCGGCCGCCAGCAGGGCGTAGGTGCGCTGGCAGAGGTCGTTGCCCTTGCAGGCCTCCTCGCCGATGTTCACCAGGCCGATGCGTGGCCGGGCCACCTGCAGCACATCGTGGCTGTAGATGTTGCCCAGCAGGGCGAACTGCAGCAGCCATTCGGGCTTGCAGTCCATGTTGGCGCCCACGTCGAGCACCAGAACCTGCTGTTCGGGGTCGCGGGTGGGGAAGAGGGCGCCGATGGCGGGACGATCGATGCCCCGCAGTCGCCCCAGCCGGAAGATCGCCGAGGCCATCACGGCTCCGGAGTTGCCCGCCGAGTACACGGCCGTGGCCTGCCCCTGCTTCACCAGGTCCATGGCCAGGTTGATGCTGGCGTCGCGTTTGCGCCGCACCACCGTGGCCTCTTCGTCCATGCCCACCGACGGGCCGCTGGGCACCAGCTGGATCCAGCCCCGGCCGATGGCGCGGTCAAGCTGGTCCTGCAGTCCCAGTTCCACAACGGCGGCCCGCAGCGGAGCGGTTTCGGCCACGAAGCGCACCCGCAGCGGCAGTCGCTCCACGGCCTGCAGGCAGCCCTCCAGGATCGGCCCGGGGGCGTGGTCGCCGCCCATGCCATCCACCGCCACCCAGAGGCGGTCGGCCTCGTTGATCGGCGTGTTCTCGTCGGGCCCCCCGAGGCCGCGTTGCAGACGCCGCAGGGGATCGAACACCAGCGGGGTGAGCACGGTGTGGGCGGCGCTGCTGGCGGCCCCGGCCACCGAGCCGGCCCCCGACACCGCTGCCCCGGCCACAGAACCGGCCATGGTGCCGGCGCTGGTGGCGGTGCCCACCAGGCTGGTGACGGCCGCATTGCGGCGATACCAGATCACCAGCCGGCGGATGGTGCGGCTGGGTTTGGCGCGCTTTTCAGGCTCCTTCGGAGGCAACGGGCTCGACGATGCGTTGGAACAGATAGCCGGTGCCCCGGGCCGTGAGGATCAGCTCGGGGTTGGCCGGATCATCCTCCAGTTTGGAGCGCAGCCGGGAGATATGAACATCCACCACACGGGTGTCCACGTGACGTTCCGGGGTGTAGCCCCACACCTCCTTGAGGATCTCGCCACGGCTGAAGGGTTCGCCGCTGCGGCTCACCAGCAGCTCCAGCAGGCTGAATTCCATGCCCGTGAGCCGGATGCGCTCGTCGCCCCGGTACACCTGGCGCTTGTTGGTGTCGATGCGCAGGTCGGCGACGCTGATCACGCCGGAGTTGGGGATGCCGGCCACGGCTTCCTTCTCCACCCGCCGCAGCACGCAGCGGATGCGGGCCTCCAGTTCCTTGGGGCTGAAGGGCTTGACCACGTAGTCGTCGGCACCCAGCTCCAGTCCGGTGATGCGGTCGGCCACATCCCCCAGGGCGGTGAGCATCACGATCGGCACGTCCGATTCCTTGCGCAGCTCCTGGCAGACGCCGTAGCCGTCGAGCTTGGGCATCATCACGTCGAGCACCACCAGGTCCGGCTGGCTGGTGCGGAAGGCTTCCAGGGCTTCCTGGCCATCGCTGGCGGTCACCACCTGGTAGCCGATCATCGACAGGCGGGTTTCGAGAATCCGGCGGATGCTGGCCTCGTCATCGACGACCAGGATCGTCTCTTTTTCTTTGCTGGGGCTCGGGGGGGAGGCCGTCATGCCGCCGCAGGCGCTACATCAGACGGCCCCTACTGAAAAGGCCCGAGGGCGCGGGATTCATGCAACGCCACCTTTCTTCATAGTTGGCCTCGCTCTCCAGCTCCCCGCCCTCCCGCGCCCCTTGCTCAGCGCCCTAGCCCCTTGGTCAAGCCCGTCACCGTCTACGTCTGCAGCCACTGCGGCGCCCAGACCCGTCAGTTCTTCGGCCGTTGCAGCAGTTGCGGCAGCTGGAACACCCTGGTGGAGCAGCTGCAGGCGGCCGCGCCGGCCGCCGATTCCCGCCGCCGCCGGCCCCTGGCCCCCGAGTCCGGCGCCATCGCCAGGCCCCGCCGCTCGGCCTCGATCCGGGCGGTGGGGGAGCAGCCGCTGCAGCGCCTCGGCAGCGGCTACGGCGAATTCGACCGGGTGCTCGGCGGTGGCCTGGTGCCGGGCTCCCTGGTGCTGCTGGGGGGGGATCCGGGCATCGGCAAGAGCACCCTGCTGCTGCAGAGCGCCCGCTCGATGGCCGATCGGGCTTCGGTGCTCTACGTGAGCGCCGAGGAATCGGCCCAGCAGGTGAAGCTGCGCTGGCGCCGGCTGGCCCAGCCCGCGGCCGCCGGATATGGGGCCACAGACGATCGATCCACCGGTGCGGCGGCGGATCCCGATCTGCAGCTGCTGGCGGAAACCGACCTGGAACTGGTGTTGCAGGAGCTGGAGAGCCTCCGGCCCGCCGTGGCCATCATCGACAGCATTCAGGCCCTGCATGACGATCAGCTCAGCAGCGCCCCCGGCTCGGTGGCCCAGGTGCGCGAGTGCGCCGCCGCCCTGGCCCGCATCGCCAAGCGCCAGGACACGGCCCTGCTGCTGGTGGGGCACGTGACCAAGGAGGGCGCACTTGCCGGGCCGAAGGTGCTGGAGCACCTGGTGGATGCGGTGCTTACCTTCGAGGGCGACCGCTTCGCCAGCCACCGCTTGCTGCGGGCGGTGAAGAACCGCTTCGGCGCCACCCACGAGCTGGGGGTGTTCGAGATGCAGGGCCGGGGCCTGGCGGAGGTGAGCAATCCCAGCGAGCTGTTTCTGGGGGCCAGCGAGCCCAGCAGCGGCACCGCCACGATCGTGGCCTGTGAGGGCACCCGGCCCCTGGTGGTCGAGCTGCAGGCGCTGGTGAGCACCACCAGCTATGCCAGCCCCCGGCGCAGCGCCACGGGCATCGCGCTGAACCGGCTGCACCAGATCCTGGCGGTGCTGGAGAAGCACCTTGGCCTGCCCTTCTCCCGCTTCGACTGCTACCTGGCCGTGGCCGGCGGCCTGGAGGTGGAGGAACCTGCGGCCGATCTCGGCGTGGCCGCGGCGGTGGTGGCCAGCTACCGCGATCTCACCCTGCCCCCGGGCACGGTGTTGATCGCCGAGCTGGGCCTGGGCGGTCAGCTGCGGCCGGTGAGCCAGCTGGAGCTGCGGCTGCAGGAGGCGGGGCGGCTGGGCTTCAACCGGGCGGTGGTGCCGAAGGGCAGCGGCCTGGGACCCACCGCCGCCGTCGCAGGCATGCAGCTGCTCGAGGCTGCCACCGTGGCCGAGGCCCTGGTGGCCGCTCTGGGGGTGGATCCGGCCGACGACCGGGTCTGATCGGGGTTCAGCAATCCGGACTACACCGGCAATCCGGACTACAGGAGATAGAGAATGCCGTAGAGCACCACCCAGATTCCATCCACGAAGTGCCAGTAGAGCTCCGTGGCCTCAAGCGGGAATCGGTTGTGGCTGCTCACCCGGCCGCCTTCACGGCTCTGCCACCAGATGATCAGGATCATCAGGGAGCCCAGGGTCACGTGCAGACCGTGAAAGCCTGTGATCGCGTAGAAGGTGCTGCCGTAGAGGTTGTCGGTGAGGCCGAAGGGCAGCGAGAAGTACTCCTTCAGCTGGGCCGCCAGGAAGCTGAGGCCAAGGATGGCGGTGATCAGCAGCCAGCGCCGGCAGAGCTGGCGATCATCCCGTTTCAGGGCTGAACCGGCCCTGTGGAAGGTGAAGCTGCTGACCAGCAGCAGCACCGTGTTGATGCTGGGCAACAGCAGCTCCAGCTCGTAGATGGCACCTTCCGGGAGGGGATTGACAGCCCGGAAGGTGAGGTAGGCGGCGAAGAAGCCGGCAAAGGTCATGCCGTCGGCCACCAGGAACGTGGCCAGGCCGAACAGGCGGTGATCGGGATGGTGCTCGATGCTTTCGGCAGCGGAATGCTCAGAAGCAACGGAGTTGCTGGAGGGGTTGGGGAGGCTTGTGGTCATGATGAAGCTGGGGACTTGAGGCCATAGCCGTAGGGCTCATGGACGAGGGGAGCCTCTCCATGCCAGTTGTGCTCCGGCGGTGGTGAACTGGTGAGCCATTCCGGTGTGAGGGCATCCCAGGGGTTGTTTCCGGCGACGGCGCCCCGATAGGCGCTCCAGATCACATTGATCAGGAAGGGCAGGGTGCTCACGGCCATCAGCAGCGCGCCGACGCTGCTGAGCTGATTGATGAACTGGAACTGGGGATCGTATTCAGCCACCCGCCTGGGCATGCCGTTCAGGCCGAGCCAGTGCTGGGGGGCAAAGCAGAGGTTGAGCCCGATGAAGGTGAGCCAGAAGTGCAGCTGGCCGAGGGGCTCGTTGAGCATCCGGCCCATGACCTTGGGGTACCAGTGATACATCGAGGCGAAAATCACGAACACCGTACCCCCATAGACGATGTAATGAAAATGTGCCACAACGAAATATGTGTCGTGCACATGGATGTCAAATGGCACCTGCGCCAGGGCCACGCCGGTGATGCCGCCGAACACGAAGTTCACGATGAAGCCGCAGGAGAACATGATGGCGGTGTTCAGGCTGATGCTGCCTCCCCAGAGGGTGGCCAGCCAGTTGAAGAACTTGATCCCGGTGGGTACGGCGATGAAGGAGGTGGCGATGGTGAAGAACAGGCGCATCCACGGAGGAGTGCCGCTGGTGAACATGTGGTGAGCCCACACGATCAGACCCAGAAAGACGATGGCCATGATCGAGTACACCATGATGGTGTAGCCGAACAGGGGCTTGCGGGCATGCACCGGGAGGATTTCGCTCACCAGGCCGAAGGCGGGCAGCACCATGATGTAAACCGCCGGATGGGAATAGAACCAGAAGAGGTGCTGATACACCACCGCATTGCCTCCCATGGCGGGATTGAAGAAGCCGGTGTGGGCAACGATGTCGAAGCTCAGCAGCACGAGGGTGCCAGCCAGCACCGGGGTGGACAGCAGCACCAGGATGCTGGTGCCCAGCATGGCCCAGCAGTACATCGGCAGCTGCATCATCTTCAGGCCGGGCCGCCGCATCTTGAGGATGGTGGCGACGAAGTTGATGGCCCCGAAGATCGAGCTGCCTCCCAGCAGCAGCACGCTGAAAATCCAGATGACCTGTCCGGTGGCAGCTGTGCTGAGGCTGAGGGGCGGATAGGCCGTCCAGCCTGACTGGGACGCCCCGCCCAGGAAGTAGCTGCTGATCAGCAGCAGCCCCGCCGGTGGAATCATCCAGAAAGCCACAGCGTTCAGCCGGGGGTAGGCCATGTCCCTGGCACCTACATAGAAGGGAATCAGGTAGTTTCCGAAGGCACCATTCACCACCGGAACGATCCATAGAAAGATCATGATCGTGCCGTGCATGGTGAGCACTTCGTTGTAGACCTCCCTGGGCATGAAATCGGAGATGGGGGTCAGCAGTTCGGTGCGAAGGGCGCCAGCCAGGGCTCCGCCGATGAAATAGAACAGAAATCCGCAGACCAGATACTGCAGGCCGATCACCTTGTGGTCTGTGCTGAAGCCGAAGTAGCGCTGCCAGCGTCGCTGCTCCTCGGTGCTGGCGAGGTTGGATGGCGGGCTGAGCGTCATGAGATCAGGGTTGTGCTGGCGGGTTCGGGTTTCACCGGGCTGTTTTTGGCAACCCAGTTGGCAAAGTCCTCGGGTGGTTCCACGATCACCGTGGAGCGCATGCCGCCGTGGTAAGCACCACAGAGCTCGGCGCAGACGATCGGGTAGCTCCCCGGACGGGTTGCCGTGAAGCTGAGCAGGGTGGGCTGTCCGGGAATGATGTCCTGCTTGAGCCTGAACTCCGGCACCCAGAAGGCATGGATGACGTCATTGGCCGTCATGCGCAGGGATACGGGTTGACCTGCAGGCACGTGCAGTTCGCCGCTGATGATATCGGCTTCCGGGTAGCGAAAGATGAACGCAAACTGCATGGCGGTGACTTCAATGGGCACGGCGGTTGCGGGGGGCTGCCCTTCAACGGAAGCCGCACTGATGCCGGCCCATGTCTTCTGACCTGGCTCGGGTTTGGCCTCCATGCTGGCCATGCTGTGATCGTGCATGGGTACCATGCCGCCCATCCGGTCATAGATGTCGAAGCTGTAGATCCCCACAAACAGCACCACCACCGCTGGTATGGCGGTCCAGAGAATCTCCAGCGGCAGATTGCCCTCCACGGCCACCACTTCTGTGACCGTGCCGCTGCGGCGCCGGAATCGCATCAGGCTGTACACCACCATCCCTGTGATGCCGATGAACAGAGTTGTGCCGATGCTGAATAAAACCTTGAAAAGTTGGTCGTAAAGGGGTGCATTCTGACTGGCATCAACGGGCAGCAGATTGACGTTCTGCCCGACCCACAGGCCTGTCAGGACAAGGACAATGCCAATGAACAGCGTGATGACTCTCGGCGATAATCGCATCGTGCCCATGATCGTGCCCGTGGTCTGGGGACTTGTGGTGCATCGTGGCGCTCAGTCTATGGACGAGGCCCCTGTTGGGCGGGTTGGGAACCTCAGCGGTTGCGATCTGTGGAGAATGCGCTCTTTTCTGTGTGGCAATCAACGCATCAGCATTGCAATTGATGACGATCCTCTGTCGCCTGGGCTGGCCGGGCGCGCAGGTTGGTGCTCGACCCCATACCCGAGTGCTGCGAGCTCTCCTGTCATGACCGTTCACGACCTGCAGATGCTCGTGGTGCTGCTCCTGCCCGCCATGCTCCTTTCCGTCCTGTTGCTGGGGACCTTTGCCGCAGGCGGCTGATCTGCTGCCGCAGGCGGCTGATCCCTTTCATCGCTGTGCTTGAGCGGCCCCTCCTGAGCAGCCCGCTCGGGAGGGATTGACCCGCATCAACCCGCATCAACTCGACTGCTGAGGCTCCAGCTGAATGTGATTCAGCAGGGTGGTGACAAAGGCAAACAGCAGAAACGGCAGGCTGAGGACCAGGATCAGTCCGACCCCCACCAAGGCAAAAATCGGCCGGGACGCCCCCATCAGGGCCAGCCCCGCCGCCAGGCTCGCGAAGATCACCATCATCCAGGCCAGGATCTGGCCGTAGATATCGCCGAAGCTGAGGGTGCAGCGCACGTTGAAGGCAGTGCCTGGGGTCATGGCGTTGGCTGGCTTTGCTCCAGCTAAGCCAAAACCGGCCCGGCTGTCCCCCAGTCGACCAGATCAGAAATACACGTCGGCGCTGCCGCGACCGCTGGTTTTGAGCCAGTTCAGGGCTTCGATGTAGTTGTTGGGGGCCAGGCGAATGGCCTTGGCCCAGAAGTCGGCGGCCTGGTCGTACTGGCGGTCGGCCTCGTCGGCATCACCCTGCTCCTCGGCGATCGAGCCCAGGTGGTGGTGGATCACCGCCATGTTGTTCAGCGCCTGGGGCATCTTGCTGTTGAGTTCCAGGGCCTGGCTGTAGAAGTGGAGCGCCTTGGCGTGTTCGCCGTTGGAGGCGAACACCAGGGCCATGTTGTAGAGGATGAACGCCTTGTCATTGGGATCGTCCTCGAGCTTGAGGGCCTCCTCGTAGTTCTCCAGGGCTTCGGCATACTCCCCATCCGCCTGGGCGCTCATGCCGTCGCGGTAGTAGGCGAAGGCCTCCTTGGCGCGCCGGTTGGTGGGCAGCACCTTGAGGATCAGGTCGGCCATCACCGTGAAGCTCTTGTCGATGAAGTTGTCGTTGCGTTGGGAGCGGGGCACCGGCGGAACAGGAGAGCTTCGGACTTTCCAGTCTGGCGGATCTGCGTAGCGTGAGGTTCGTGCCCGGCTGATTCGGCCTCATGTCTGTTCCGCCGTCTGCCCCGCTCGCCCTCCGGGCGCCTGCTGCCGGGTCACCTGAGCGCCCAGTGGCCCAGCCCCAGCCGGTGAAGCCCCAGTCGCCTCAGCCCCGGGTGCCTGAGCCGCTGCTGCTGGACATCGAGGGCATGAAGTGCGCCGGCTGCGTGCGGGCGGTGGAGCAGCGGCTGCTGGAGCAGCCCGGCGTGCGCCAGGCCAGCGTCAACCTGCTCACCCGCACCGCCTGGGTGGAGCTGGATGGGGTTCTGGCGGCCCTGCCGCCCGAGCAGCGCAGCCGGCCCCTGGAGCAGGCTCTGGCGGCCATGGGTTTCAAGGCATGCCCCCGTCCCGCGGTGAGCGAGGCCCCCAGCCTGCGGGAGCGCCAGCAGAGACGCAGCTGGTGGCAGCTCTGGCGCCAGCTGTTGGTGGCTCTGGTGCTGCTGCTGGTGTCGGGGCTGGGTCACTTCGGCCTGGTGGCCCCCACCCTCTGGCAGGGGCCTGGTGGCCTGGTGCTCACCGCTGAGTGGTTCCACGCCCTGGTGGCAACTGTGGCCCTGCTCGGGCCCGGGCGCCCGATCCTGGTGAAGGGTGTCCGCTCGGCCCTGGCGGGCCTGCCCAGCATGGACACCCTGGTGGGTCTGGGGGTGGGCAGCGGCTACCTGGCCAGCCTGGTGGGTCTGCTCTGGCCCCAGACGGGCTGGCCCTGCTTCTTCAACGAGCCGGTGATGCTGCTGGCGTTTGTGCTCCTGGGCCGGTTTCTGGAGGAGCGGGCCCGGTTCCGCACAGGCCGGGCGCTGGAGCAGCTCGCCCAGCTCCAGCCCGACACCGCCCTGCTGCTGGTGGGCGATGGCCCGCCACGGCAGGTGCGTGTGGGCGGCCTGCGCCCGGGGGATCTGCTGCGGCTGCTGCCGGGTGACCGGGTGCCGGTGGATGGCCGGGTGCTGGAGGGGGAATCGGCCGTGGATGTGTCGGCGCTCACCGGTGAGCCGCTGCCCCTCCAGGCCGCCCACGGGGCCGAGCTGGCCGCCGGCAGCCTCAATCTGGAGGCGCCGCTGGTGCTGGAGGTGCAGCGCAGCGGCGGCGACAGCGCCGTGGCCCGGATCATCCGGCTGGTGGAGCAGGCCCAGAGCCGCAAGGCGCCGATCCAGGGCCTCACCGACCGGGTGGCAGGGCGCTTCACCTATGTCGTGCTTGGCCTGGCGGTGGCCACGTTCCTGTTCTGGTGGCTGTGGGGCACGGTCCTCTGGCCCGATGTCCTGCAGCTGCACCACCAGGACAGCAACCACGCTGGCCATGGCGTGTTCGGCGTGTCGGCCGACACGCCCTTCAGCCTGGCGCTGCAGCTGGCCATCGCCGTGCTGGTGGTGGCCTGCCCCTGTGCGCTGGGCCTGGCCACACCCACGGTGATGACCGTGAGTTCCGGGCAGGCGGCCCGCGCCGGCCTGCTGTTCCGCGGCGGGGACGCGATCGAGATGGCCGCCCGGCTGCAGACGGTGCTGTTCGACAAGACCGGCACCCTCACCGTGGGTCGGCCGCTGGTGACGGTGGTGGAGCCGGCGTCGGCGGTGACGCCGGAGCGGTTGCTGCAGGTGGCCGCCAGCCTGGAGGCCAGCACCCGCCACCCCCTGGCCCATGCCCTGTTGCAGGAGGCCACGGCCCACCAGCTCAGCCTTCTGGACACCAGCGACTGCAGCACCGTGGCCGGTGCCGGGGTGAGCGGCATGGTGGACAGCCAGCCCTGCCGGGTGGGACGGCTCAGCTGGGTGGCCCAGGATGCGGGCAGCCACTGGCAGAGCCGCCAGGCGGCCCTGGAGGCCGACGGGGCCTCGGTGCTGGCGGTGGCCCAGGCCGGCCGCCTGCTGGGCCTGCTGGCCGTGCAGGATGCCCCCCGCCCGGATGCGGCGGGTGTGCTGGCGCGGCTGCGGCAGCTCGGCTTCGCCCTGGGTCTGCTCAGCGGTGACCGCCGCCTTCCGGTGCAGCAGCTGGGAACCGCCCTGGGCCTGAGGGCCGACGAACTGGTGTGGGAGCTGCGCCCGGAGCAGAAGCTTGAGCGGATGCGGGCCCGTCGCGCCGCCGGTCCGGTGGCGATGGTGGGCGATGGCATCAACGATGCCCCGGCCCTGGCGGCGGCCGACCTCGGCATCGCCGTGGGCACCGGCACCCAGATCGCCCAGGACAGCGCCGATCTGGTGGTGATGGGCGATCGTCTCGAGGGCATCGTGCAGGCCCTGGGTCTGGCGCGCCGCACGATGACCAAGGTGCGCCAGAACCTGGTGTGGGCCTTCGGCTACAACCTGATCGTGCTGCCGATCGCGGCCGGGGTGCTGCTCCCAGGGTTCGGCCTGTTGCTCACGCCGCCCCTGGCGGCCCTGCTGATGGCCCTCAGCTCGATCACCGTGGTGCTCAATGCCCTGCTGCTGCGCCGTGCCTGATCCCCTCCCCGGCCGCTTCCTGGTGCTGGAGGGTATCGATGGCTGCGGCAAGTCGACCCAGCTGGAGAGGCTCCGCTCCTGGCTCCCCCACAGCGGCCTGATCCCGGCGGGCTGCCGGCTGGTGGTCACCCGCGAGCCCGGCGGCACGGCCCTGGGCATGGCCCTGCGCCAGCTGCTGCTCCATCCTCCGGGGGAGGCTGCCCCAGTGAACCGCGCCGAACTGCTGCTCTACGCCGCCGACCGGGCCCAGCACGTGGAGCAGACGATCCATCCGGCACTTGCCGCCGGGCACTGGGTGCTGAGCGATCGCTTCAGCGGTTCCACCGCCGCCTACCAGGGCTATGGCCGCGGCCTGCCCCTGGATCTCATCGAGCTGCTGGAACAGGTGGCCACCGACGGCCTGCGGCCCGATCTCACGCTCTGGCTGGACCTGTCCCTGGCCGAGAGCCGCCGCCGGCGCGGCGGTAGCCCGGGCGACCGGATTGAAGCGGCCGGCGACGCCTTCCTGGAGGCGGTGGCGCGCGGCTTCGCCGAGCTGGCCGCCCGCCGCGGCTGGTGTCGGGTGGATGCAGCAGCCGATCCGGCCCGGGTGACGGCTGCCTGCCAGGAGCACATCGCTCGCCTGCAACGGCAGCCGTGAGCGATCTGTTCTCCGATCTGGTGGGTCAGCGCCCCGCCCGCGCCCTGCTCCTGGCCGCGCTGAAGGCGAGGCGGATCGCTCCCGCCTACCTGTTCGCCGGACCGGACGGTGTGGGCCGGCGGCTGGCGGCCCTGCGGTTTCTCGAGGGGGTGCTGGCCGGCCCGGGGGGATCGACGTCCCTGCGCCGCCGCCTGGCCGAGGGCAACCATCCCGATCTGCTCTGGGTGGAGCCCACCTATCTGCACCGCGGTGAGCTGGTGCCCCTCTCGCGGGCCGAGGAGGAGGGGGTCGGTCGGCGCAGCCCGCCCCAGCTGCGCCTTGAGCAGATCCGTCAGGTGTCCCGCTTCCTCGCCCGCCGGCCGGTGGAGGCGCCAGGCTGTGTGGTGGTGCTGGAGCAGGCCGAGGCGATGGCCGAGGCCGCCGCCAATGCCTTGCTCAAGACCCTGGAGGAGCCCGGCGAGGGATTGCTGCTGCTGATCACGGCGGCACCGGAGCAGCTGCTGAGCACGATCCGCTCGCGCTGCCAGCAGATTCCCTTTCGCCGTCTGGGCCCCGCTGAGGTGGACCAGGTGTTGGAACGGCTGCCGAAGGCGGTTGCCACAGAGGCAGCGCCGCCGGCGGACAGCCTCGAGCTGCTGGAGCTGGCGGCCGGCTCCCCCGGTGCCCTGCTCCACCATCGCCGCCAATGGCAAGCCCTGCCCCCCGAGCTCTGCGGCCGCCTTCAGGCGTTGCCCGAGGCCGCCGATCCCATGGTGGCTCTGGCCCTGGCCCGCGACCTCAGCGAAGCGCTCGACGGGGAGCAGCAGCTCTGGCTGCTGGGCTGGTGGCAGCTCTGGCTCTGGCGCCGCCAGGCCACTCCGGCCACGCTGCTGCGCCTGGAACGCCTGCGCCGTCACCTGCGCGCCTACGTGCAGCCCCGGCTGGCCTGGGAGGTGGCGCTGCTGGAGCTGGGCACGGGGCTGGGCAGCTCCAGGCAGTAGCCGGCCCCGTACACCGTCTTGATGAAGCGCGGTTTGCGGGGATCCGGCTCCAGCTTGGTGCGCAGATGGCGCACGTGCACCCGGATCGTCTCGATGTCGTCGTCGGGTTCATAGCCCCACACCTCCTTGAGGATCAGGGCCGGGGCCACGGTCTGGCCGTGACGCTGCAGCAGGCAGTGCAGCAGCTCGAACTCCAGATGGGTGAGGCGTACGGGCCTGTCGAACCAGATGGCCTCGAAGCGCTCGGGCACCAGGGTGAGGGGGCCGAAGCTCAGGATCTCGCTGTGCTGGCTGGCCAGGGGGGCATGGTCGCTGCGCCGCAGCAGGGCCTTGACGCGCACGGTGAGTTCCTCGAGGTCGAA